>JAYUAG010000135.1:0-12740 GCA_043741475.1 Thermoflexaceae bacterium
GGTAATGAGAGGCTGTAGCGTTCGAGCATCGCGATCGTCCGGTCCAGCCCGATGTAATCGACGAGGCCGCTGGGAGGCGCCCAGTTGAAGCCGGCGGTCATGATGCGGTCCACATCGTCGTAGGATTTTACCACTTCGCCGGGCCCCACGCGGTTGAGGGCGTAGCTCACATAGCCGAGGATGACGCGGCGGGCGATGTCCGCCTGTGTGCCTTCAGCGTCCATGAACCGGGAGATGCCCTCCTGGTAGCGCCCGCGGTGGTAGAGGTCCTTGACTTCTTCGACGAAGCCGACCCTCAAGCCCGGGTCCTGGGCGACGTAGTTCCCGCTCGCCGGGTCGAGGGCCTCGGTCACGGCCTTGCCGTCCTTCGTCGACTTGCGGTAGAAGCCACCCTTGAGCGGGGTCTTGTCGCCCATCGAGCCAGCGGCCAGCTGGCGTTCCATATAGGCGGGCATGGTGAAGGAAGCGATCGCCTCATCCGTCATGTTGGCGGCGACGTTGTCGACGATCGCCTTGTGCACGTCCCAGCCGACGAGGTCGACGGTCGCGAGGGGGGCCATCGCGCGGCCTGTGTAGGGGCCGACGAGCGTGTCCATGAGCTGCACACCGTGTTTTTCCGCGAGCTGGGCCACTTCGTTCAGGACCTTGAAGCCGATACGGTTGCCGGCGAACGCGGGAAGGTCGGCGCAGACGACGACGGCGCGTCCGAAGCGTTCGGTGAGCGTTTCCGCCAATTGAGCGACCCGGTCCGCGGGCATGTCCGGGTGGGGGATCACCTCGACCCCGGTCATCACGTGGGGCGGGTTGTAGAGGTGGATGCCGGCGAAGTGCTGTTTGAAGCTGTCGCTGCGGCCCTCACACATCTCACGGATGGAGAGCCCGGAGGAGACGGTCGCGATGAGCGAATCCGCAGGGCGGACGGCGTCAACCCGCCCGAAGAGGTCTTTCTTGAGGGCGAGGTCCTCGGCCAGGGCTTCGAAGATCAGGTCCGCGCCCGCGACCGACTCGGCCAGCGCGTCGTAGGTCATGGACTCCATGTCCGCGGCAAGCGCTTCTGACTTGGCGATGCCCTGGGCGGCGTTGAGCGCGCCGTCGGACTTCGCGAGGTCACGCGAAACGAGGCGGACTTTGCACCCGCCGGAGGCGAACATGGTGGCAGAGCCTGCACCCATCGCGCCGTTCGCGCCGAGCACAGTCACGCGGTCGAGCCGTAGGCCTTCGGCTGTTGCAGTCACAGACACATCCTGGGAAGGGATTCGGTGGGGCGATTATAGCGAGGGCGGGGGGAAAGGAACAGTCTTGTTCGATGTCTCGTGGTCGTCACATTCACAGAACCTATCGACGACTTCGGTTGGACGATCCAGAACGAGAAGCCATAGTCGAGCGCTATGGCTGCGCCGAGCGTCAGCCGCCACGGTATGCTGGCTCCATGGCAACCACGCTGACCTTCCACGGCGCCGCCGGCACGGTCACCGGTTCGCGGCACCTTCTCTCCACGCCGGCCGCCAGGGTGCTGGTCGACTGCGGCATGTTCCAAGGGCCGAAGGCCTTGCGCGAGCGCAACTGGCAGAAGCCTCCCTTCGTCCCCGCGGAGGTGGCCGCCGTCATCCTGACGCACGCACACATCGATCACTCCGGGATGCTTCCACGGCTCTACGCCGACGGGTTCCGCGGCCCCATCTACGCGACGCCGGCCACCTGCGACCTCGCTGAGATCCTCCTGCGCGACGCAGCCCGCCTCCAGGAAGAGGACGCTGAGTACGCCAATCGCAAGGGCTTCAGCCGTCACCAGCCGGCGCTGCCGCTGTTCACCGAGGAGGATGCCAACCACGTCCTTCGCCGTTTTCGGCCGATCGAATACGCCACGCCCTTTGAGTTGCCTGGGCTGGAGGTTCGGTTCCACAACGCCGGCCACATCCTCGGTTCGGCACACGTGGAGGTGCGGCTGGCGGAGACAGCCCACACGCTCGTCTTCTCCGGGGACCTCGGGCGCTACGCCGTCCCCCTCCATCGCGACCCGGAGCCGCTGCCCAGCTGTGACACACTCGTCATGGAATCGACCTACGGCAACCGTGTCCACGACGAATCGGACCTCGGCGACCAGCTGGACCGCGCGATCAGCGAAACGCTCGCACGCGGCGGGACGGTGCTCGTGCCGGCGTTCGCGGTGGCGCGAGCCCAGCTGCTAACGTTGATCCTGGGGCGGCTCATGGGTTCCGGGCGCATCCCGCAGGCGCCCGTCCACGTGGATAGCCCGATGGCCGTCGATGTCACCGAAGTTTACCGGCGCTACGCCAACAGCCTCAATTTGGATGACGACATCACCGGCGGCCAGGGCGGCAGCCTCTACCCGAAAGGCGTCCAATTCGCCCGCAGCGTGCAGGAGTCGCGGGCGCTCAACGGACTCAAGGGTCCACGCATCATCATCTCGAGCAGTGGCATGCTCACGGGCGGGCGTGTGCTCCACCATCTCGCCCGGCTCGCTCCGGACCCGGCCAACCTCATCCTGCTCGCCGGCTACCAGGCAGCGGGGACGCGTGGGCGAACCCTCGCCGATGGCGGCAAGTACGTCCGTATCCACGGCCAGGATGTGCCGGTGCGCGCGCAGGTCGCCGGGCTCGATGGCTTCTCTGCCCACGCCGATGCGAACGAACTGGAGCGCTGGGCCGATACGAGCACGGCCGACCTGAAGACCGTATTCCTCGTTCATGGCGAGCCCGAGGCTGCGGAGGCATTGCGGGCGCGGCTCGCGCGTCCCGGCCGCACGGTCGTGGCCCCGGGCATGGACTACGGCTTCGAGTTGGTTGAAATGACCGGCCATTGGTTGGCGACGTAAGGGGACACCTGACCGTTGGCACGCGCAGAACGACACTGTCGGCGGCAGCCCCCGCCATCATCCTTTCCGTCGCTGTGCAGGCGACCGGAGAAACGCTGGTTCTATGATGTTGGATGAGTCAACCGCCACTACTTCCTCACCGGCCGCGCCGGGTTGCCCGTTGCTTCGGCCCGGGTGTTACCTCGAAAACCTCACGGCCATGCCGAATCCGCGGGTACCGGCGCTCGCTCGTTGTCGCGATTGCAGCCTCGTGTTCCGCTCGGAACTGCCGCCCGCGAAGGAGATCGCCGCGCTCTACGATGAGGAGTATTTCCGCGACGAGGCCAACGCGACCGCTGGCGGCTACGAGAACTACGACTCCGACCGTGCGCACATCTACCGGTCATCCGAACAGCGGCTCGACCTCATCGAACGCCAGGCGAAGCCTCCGGGCCGGATGCTCGATGTGGGCTGTGCACTGGGCACGTTTCTCGAAGCTGCGAGGGCGAGAGGCTGGGATGTGGCGGGGACGGACGTCGCCGCCTACGCGGTGGACGAGGCGTCGAAGCGTCTGCCTGGCGGCGACATCCGTTGCGTCAGCGACCTCCGGACGACGGGCTGGGATGACGCGAGTTTCGATGCAATCACGATGTGGGACGTCCTCGAACACTTCCCGGACCCGGTCGACCAGCTGAAGGCATGCAAGGATCTCCTCCGGACGACGGGAGTGCTGGCGCTCTACACGCCCGACGTCGGCAGCCGCGCGGCGCGCACCCTGGGGAGCCGTTGGCTCCACTACAAGGGAGAACACCTCTTTTACTTCTCGCCCGCGACGCTCCATGAAGCACTGGCGCTGGCCGGTTTCCGCGTCACCCTTGAGACGCACATCGGGAAGCACGTCTCGCTCGACGTGTTCACGAACCGGCTCGGGCGGTACGTGCCGTTTCTGGCGAACCCCGCGGGCAGCGCGCTGCGCAAGGCGGGCCTCGCCCAGAAGGGGCTCTATGTGAACCCTCGCGACGGCCTCTTCGTGCTCGCCATGCCCGTCTAACGCCGATTCCGTCCCCCTGGCGCGCGCCAAGTACACTTGCCAGGTGGACAGCGTTACCTGGCTGGACGACGCCGGCGCGGCGTCGCGCGAGGGCCTCGGAGGCAAGGGAGCCTCCCTCGCCGCGCTGATGGCCGCGGGATTCGCGGTCCCAGAGGGATTCGTCCTCCCCCCGTCACTCGCGGAGTCCGTCGCTGCGGGCGACAAGCAAGCAGCCGAGGCCGTCCTTGCCGCCTACCGGCGCCTTGCGCCCGGCGACGAACCCGTCGCGGTTCGTTCTTCGGCGACGGACGAGGACGGCGACACTCGCTCGTTCGCCGGCCAGCATCTCACGGTCCTCGACGTCCGTGGCGAGGAGGCTTTGCTGACCGCGATCGCTGACTGTGTGGCTTCGCTCACCAACGAATCCGCAGCGTCCTACCGCGGCGGCGCGGGGGCCGGCGGGGCGCGGATGGCGGTCGTCGTGCAGCGCATGCTCCAGCCCGAGGCGGCGGGCGTCGCCTTCAGTGTGGACCCGGTCTCCGGCGACCCGACCCGGGTCGTCGTAGAGGCGGTTGCGGGCTTTGGGGAAGCACTGGTGAGCGGCCTCGCCGAGGCCGAGCGCTGGGTGTTCGGGCGCAAGGGGCTGAGCGTTCTGGAACACCATTCCTCCACTTTCTCGGACCTTACCGATTCCCAGGCTCGCGACGCGGCTTCCGCCGTACTGCGTTGCGAGCGGCTGTTCGGCGCGCCCCAGGATATCGAATTCGCCTTCCAGGGAGGTAAGCTCTGGCTGCTCCAGTCCCGTGCGATCACCGCCGCCGGCGTCGTGGGGGATGGCATCCGGAGCGAGTTCGACACCCCCACGACGGATGCTGATCTCTGGACCAGCGCCAACGTCGGCGAGGTGCTGCCGGGGCTGCTCACGCCGCTGACGATGACGGCGTTCGCCAACAACGCTGACCGCGCCTATTGCATCGGTTACCAGCGGTTGAAGATGCTGGACCGCGACGAGTGGCCCAAATTCGTCGGCTTTTTCGCCAACCGCGCCTTTCTCCACGTGGGCAATACGCGGCTCATCGCCGAGCGCGCCTTCGGCTCCAGCGGCGACGCGATCGAGCACCGCTACCTCGGTGGAGAGATCAAGACGAAGGCAAGGCGGGAGAACTCCCTCAGGAATTGGAAGCACCGCTTCCTCAGCGCCATCCCCCTCCTGAGGATGACCCGCGGCATCCACAAGGCGGGGGAGCGCATCGAGCGCGACACGCTCGCCATGGAACGGCGCATCCGCGCGATCGATGTCTCAGCCCTCGCCGACGTAGAAATCGATAGCTGGCGGCTGCGGATCGAGGATCTGGTGGGCGAGACGTTTGCTGTCCACCTGCAGGCGAGCGGCTGTGCTGGCGCAGGCTTCGACATTATTTCACGCTTCATCCGGCCGGTGCTGAAAGCCGAGACCGAAGGCCGCATGCCACTCCTCTTCACCGGACTGGACGGTGTCGAGAGCGCAGAGATTTCCCGCGGCCTCTGGGAAGTCTCGCGCCTGGCCTTCGAGCTGGACCTTGGCGCCGCACTCACCCGGCCGGGATTCGACCCACACGATCCGGCGCTGCCCAGGGCCTGGCGCCAAACGTTCGCCGCGTTCCTCGAACGCCACGGACACCGCGGCGTGAACGAGATGGAGCCAGCTCAGCCCAGCTGGCGCCAGGACCCCGCGCCCGTCGTGGCGATGGCCGCAGCCTACCTTGGGCTTTCGGACCAGCAGTCACCGCCCGCCACCTTCGCGAGGCAGCGCCAGGCCCGCCTGGCGCTGACAGCGGAGATTGAGGCCCACATGAATCGTCTCGTCCGCCCCATCTTTCGCTCACTGTTGCGCGATGCGCAAAGCTGGGTGGCGCGGCGCGAACAGACGAAGTCGGTGATTGTGCGCGGCACCCGCCTCGTGGAGTATCTGTTGCCCGAGGCGTCACGCCGCCTTGCCGCCCGCGGAGTGGTCGCTGAACCCGACGACCTGTTCTTCATCACCGGCCCGGAGCTCAGCCGCGTGCTTGGCGGCGAGCAGCTGGACCTGACGACGACGGTCGTCCGGCGGCGGCGCGAGATGGAACGCAACCGCTATTTCGTGCTGCCTGAGCGGTTCTCCGGCCGTCCCGTCCCGCTTCCACGCGCAGCCCCTGGTGAGGGCGTCCGTATCCTGACCGGCACGCCCGTCAGTCCCGGCTGTGTCACCGGCCGCGCACGAGTGATCCTCGACCCGCGGCGCGATGGCCCCATTCAGCCAGGCGAGATCCTGGTCGCGCCCGTGACCGATGCGGGCTGGACGCCGCTCTTTGCGCTGGCTGCCGGTCTCGTCGTCGATATCGGTAGCGCGCTCAGCCACGGGAGCACGGTCGCTCGCGAATACGGGCTCCCCGCCGTCGTCAACGTCCGAACAGGAACGACGACGATACGCACGGGCGACCTCGTGACGGTCGATGGCGCGGCAGGCACGGTGGAGGTGATCGAGCTGGCCCGAGTCGAGGGCAAGCGCATAAAGTCCGAACCGCGCGCGTAAGCAAGCGGGTTGTATCCACCAACTCAAGCCGTCGCCCACGAGTGGACTCAACGAGGCGCAACTCAAGTTTGGATAGACGCTGGATCGCGATGGTTTCGTTACTTGACCGCGATCAGCTCGATTTCGAACACCAGCTCCGCGTTCGCCGGGATGCCCGAGTTCGGGGGCGGCGATGCGCCATAAGCCAGGGCGGCGGGAAGAAGGGCCGTGCGCTTGCCGCCGACCTTCATCGTCTTGATCGCTTCGGCGAAGCCGGGGATAACGCCGTTTATGGCGAAGGTTGCGGGCGTCCCGCGGTCAACGGAGCTGTCGAACTTCTTGCCGTTGGAGGCAAGCCGCCCGGTGTAGTGGACGGTGACCTCTTTCGCCGTCTCGGCGGAAGCGCCGCTACCGGCTTTGTCGTCCACATATTTCAGGCCGGAGGCGGTGGTCGTCGGGTTCCGGAGCACGATTGGAGTCCCCGCTTCCTTTGCAGCCGTGGCCGCAGCCGTGGCTTTTGACGGCGCGATCGTTGGAGCACCGTCGGATGAATCGCCGTCGCCACAGGCGGCGGATGCCATGAGTCCGAGTGCGGCGAGGCCGATGAGCAAATATCGCATCGGCTTAGCCTAGGCCGGGCGCCGCCTTCGCGACAGGTGGCAGGCGCAGGTGGCAGGCGCCGCTCCAACCCCCAGTTGAGGGCCTGGGCCGGAGGCCCGGGCTGGTGGATACGGCCCGCTTGCTCACGCGCGCGGTTCGGATCGGTGTTGCGAAACGACTGACGACGCGATGTCCGAACCGCGGCCGTCACGGAGCGGGTTGCAGAACCATGGCCCACGGACAGACGCCACTCGAGCCCGGATCGGCTAGGTTTTCGGCGCGCGACCCAACTTCGCTTCTGCGTTCGCGATAATCTCTCGCGTCTGGTCGATCATGTCCGGGCTCACGCTCACCGAGGTGATGCCCCACTCCACGAGCTTCTCCGTCACTTCCGGGTAGACGCTCGGCGCCTGGCCGCAGATGCCGACCGTGATCCCGCGCCGCGTCGCGGTCGAGACGACGGTCTGGATCGCAAGCATCACCGCCTCGTTCCGTTCGTCGAAGGTGTCGGCGAGCTTCTCGCTGTCACGGTCGATTCCGAGCACCAGCTGCGTCAGGTCGTTCGAGCCGATGGAGACGCCGTCGATGCCAACATCGAGGAACTTATCGAGGATGATCACGTTTGAGGGCACTTCAACCATCATCCAGAGCTTGAAGTCCTCGCCGCGGACGAGGCCCTGTTCGGCGAGCAGGCGCTTCACCCCCTGGAGCTCCGCCGGTGTGCGCACGAACGGCACCATCACATACAGGTTCGTGAACTCCGCGCGGACGCGCTTGATCGCGTCGATCTCCAGGCGGAAGACATCTGGTTCGAGCACGTAGCGGCTGGCGCCCCGGAACCCGATCATCGGGTTCTCTTCGACCGCTTCGAACTCGGCGCCGCCACGCAGGTTCGCGTACTCGTTCGTCTTGAAGTCGGTCAGCCGGTAGACCACCGGCCGTGGCGCAAACGCGCGGCAGAACTCGGTGATGCCCTCCGCGAGCGCTCGGGTGTACTCCTGTGGGCGGCCCTCGTTGATGAAGGTGCGGGGGTGGACGCCGATCTGGGCGACGATGAACTCGGCTCGCAAGAGACCGACGCCATCGACGCTGCGCTGCGCAATGCGATCGGCGAGTTCGGGTTCGGCCAGGTTCACGTAGAGCTTCGTCGTCGTCTTCAGCCCGGCCGAGCGGGCGTAGCGCTCCTTCTGCCGTTCGAACCAGGCGAGCCGCGCCTCGGCCCGGCCATCGTGGACGTTTCCCTTCGCACCATCGACCGTGACCAAACGGCCGACATCGAGCGCCGTGGTCGCGCCGTGGACGCCTACCACGCAGGGAATGCCAAGCTCGCGGCTGACGATCGCGGCGTGACACGTGCGGCCGCCCCGCTCAGTGACGATTGCGGCGGCGCGCTTCATGGCGGGGACGAAGTCCGGCGTGGTCATCTCGGCGACGAGGATATCGCCTTCCCGGACGATGCTGGTGTCGTGAGGGTCGTGGACGATGCGCACCGCGCCAATGCCGACGCCCGGGCTCGCCGGCTGCCCCGAAAGCAGCACGGGCGCGGGCTCAGGGTCGCCCTCGTCCTCGGAATCGTCTTCGCGGCGCATCGTCGTCACCGGCCGCGCCTGGGTGAGGTAGAACTTACCGCCTTCGAACGCCCACTCGATATCCTGGGCGTTGCCGTAATGCTGCTCGACACCACGACCGATGCGGGCGAGTTCGCGAATCTGGTCGCTCGTGAGTTTCTGGCGTTCGACCAGCTCCGCCGCCACCGGCTGCCAGCTGTTCGCGCCCTCGTAGTGGCCGTCCTGGCCTGCGGCGCGCGCGATCATCCGTTCCTGGCGCACGGTCGTCATGTCGAGGATCTGGAGAGACTCCTTCTGGACGAAATACAGGTCCGGCGACACTTCTCCAGAGACGATGCCTTCGCCCAGCCCGTACACGGCCTCGATCGTGATCCTGGTGTCGTCGGAGGTGACGGGTTCGACCGTGAACATCACGCCCGAGATCTCGGACTGGACCATGCGCTGCACGGGGACGGCGAGGCCGACCTTGGTGTGGTCGTAGCCCGCCTCTTCGCGGTAGAAGATCGCGCGCGCTTCGAAAAGCGAGGCCCAGCAGGCCTGGACGGCGCGTACGACCTGGTCTTCGCCTTCGACGTTGAGGAAGGTGCTCTGTTGCCCGGCGAAGCTGGCCTCGGGCAGGTCCTCGGCCGTGGCGGAACTGCGCACGGCCACTGGCCCGCCGCCGAGTTCGCGGTAGGCCGAGCGGATTTCATCGGCGATGTGCCGGGGCATGGGCGCGTCGATGATGCGTTGGCGGATTCGGGCAGCCACCTCGTTGAGGCGGTTCGAATTCACGTCCAGCCCGAACAGCTCCATCCGGATGACCGGTTCGAGGCCGCTCAGCCCGATGAAGTGAAAGTAGGTGTCGGCGGTGACGACGAAGCCGGGCGGGACGGGGATGCCGGCCTGCCAGAGTTCGCCAAGGTTCGCGCCCTTGCCGCCCACGAGGCCGACATCATCGCGCCCGACCTCGCGGAACCAGACGACAGCGTTTCCTGTGCTAATCACGCGGTCTATACCTCCACCCGAGCACATAGTTCCGGTCTATGGCAACGGCCCATTATACCCCCGTGGCAGTAGCGCGGAAATCGCACCACGATGCTGAACGCGGGCGGTATACTTGTCGCGATGACAGACATCGCCGAGCCCAGATTCATCGCCTCCGAAGTCGCCGATGCGCTCGGCCGCCTTATCGGTTTGATCGGACTGCGGCCCGGTTGGGACGATGAAGGCGCCCTCGCGCCCGACCCTGATGCGCTGCGAGCGGCCATGCTCTTTCTGCTGGAACAGGTTCCGTCCGGCCCGGCCCCTTCGGTTGGTCCGGGTGTTGATGGCTCGATTGAGATGGAGTGGGAGCTGACCGGGCGGCCTTCGGTGGCAATCACGTTCGGCCCTGGCAAGGGTGCGCTACTCGCGGCATTCACGCCGGACGAGGTCGTCGCCGAGATGGAGACATCGGATGGCGCAGCGCTTGCAACCGCGCTGAGGGGCGCATTTGACACGCAGCGAAGTTGACGACGCTGAACCGCTCCTGCGCCGCGTTCATCCCAATCATGTTGGGTTCGACGGCCGCGTGATGTGGCTGGCGTTCCGCGGCCCCGAACTCTCGGTGGACCGTGAACGTCTGAGGCCCCTGGCAGACGTTCTTAGCGCGTTCCCCAGCCACACGATCGCGCGGCTTGGGAACGCGCTATGCCGCGAGGGCGGCTTCACGGTGGACGCCGACCCGCTCCCCGAGAACCCAGCGCACGCACTGGTGATAAGTCGCGCTTCGTCACGTGGTGACGAACGGCGCCTCGCTCGGCTACTCCGGGACATGGCGGATTGGCCAGCGAACGAAGACGAAGCGGCGCCGGTAACTCCTGCTACTCCACTGTGACCGTCTTCGCCAGGTTCCGCGGCTGGTCGACATCGCAGCCGCGTTCCACGGCGATCGCGTAGCTCAGGCACTGCACCGCGATCGTCGCGATGATCGGCTCGAGGAACGCGTCCACCTCGGGGATCTCGATGCAGTGACGCGCCAGCGCCTTCACCTCCTCGTCTCCGGCGGTCACGATCGCCAGCACCTCGCCGCCGCGAGCCTGGACCTGCTCGATGTTCGAAACGAGCTTGGCGCGGAGGGCGTGCTTCGTTGCGACCGCAACGGTGGGGAAGCTCCGGTCGATCAGGGCGATCGGGCCGTGCTTCATTTCTCCGGCGGCATAGCCCTCGGCGTGGACGTAGCTGATCTCCTTGAGCTTGAGCGCGCCCTCCATGGCGATGGGGAAGGCAAGCCCGCGCCCGAGGAAGAGGAAGTGCTGCGCGTCGCGGAAGTGCGTGGCAAGCCGCTCGCACTCGGGCATGCACTGGAGAGAGCGCGCGACCGCGTCCGGGATGCGCGCGAGTGGCGCGATATGGCCCGCGACCTCAGCAGGCGAGAGGTGCCCCCGGGCTTGACCGAGCTTCAACGCCAGCGCGTAGAGGGCTGTGATTGCCGTAACGAAGCACTTCGTGCTCGCGACGCCGCGCTCGAGCCCGGCGCGCGTGTAGACCGTGCCATCGGCGACGCGCGTGGTCTGGCCACCTTCCGTATTGCAGACCGTCACCTGCAGCGCCCCGGCCGCCATCGCCACCGCCATCGCCTCGAGCACGTCCACGGTCTCGCCGGACTGGCTCACCGAGACCACGAGCGTGCAAGCATCCAGCACGGGCTGGCGGTAGCGGAACTCGCTCGCGTTGTCGGCTTCCGCGGGCACGCCAGCGAAGGCCTCGAAATAGCGTCGGCCGATCATCGCCGCGTGCAACGAAGTGCCCATGCCGACGAGGACAACACGCGTGACTCGCGAGAGCCGGTCAGCCGTCGCCCCGAGGTCGGCGAGTTGCAACTCCGGCGGGTCGAAGCTGACGAGGCTCCTGATCGTGTCGGCCAAAGACTCGGGCTGCTCCATGATCTCCTTGAGCATGAAATGGCGGTACTGGCCCTTGAGAGCGCTCACAGGGTCCTGCGAGATAGTGCGGATCTCGGGCTCGAAGGGCGCGCCGCCGAGGCCGGTGTAGGTCGCCCCCGCAGCGTCGACGCGGGCCAGCTGACGGTCTCCCAGGAAGGCGACGCGCCGCGTGTGCGGGATGACCGCCGCGAGGTCGCTGGCGAGGAACATCTCGCCTTCGCCGTAGCCGATGACGATGCCGCCTGCGTTGCCGATGCGGGCGGCTGCTATCACTCCCGGTTCGTGGGCGCTCATCGCGAGGACCGCCTGCGACCCATCGAGCCGGGAGCAGACCGTGCGAAGCGCCTCCGCCAGCGACACCCCCGCCGCCATTTCACTCTCGATCAGATGAGCGATCGTCTCCGTGTCCGTCTCGCTCAGGAACGTATGCCCCGCCTCCCGGAGTTCTGTGCGCAACGCCGCGTAGTTCTCAACGATGCCGTTGTGAATCACGACCACGTCGCCATCGCAGCTCGTATGCGGGTGGGCGTTTGTATCACTCGGGCGGCCATGCGTTGCCCAACGCGTGTGCCCGATGCCCGTGGTCCCGGCGAGCGGCGCGGCGCCCGCAAGCGCGGCTTCGAGGTTGGCGATCTTGCCCTCGCGCTTGCGCACCGCCAGCGATTCGCCGTCGGGCGAGAGGACGGCGATGCCAGCCGAGTCGTAGCCGCGGTACTCGAGGTCGTGCAGCCCCTGCAGCAGGAGCGGGGCGGCCGGGCGTTCCCCTGCGTAGCCGACAATTCCACACATAGCTTCTTCTCCATTGCTGGCCGCCCCGCTGGCACGCAACGCGGCCGCGTCCGCCGGCTCGCCGGCTACGGTCAGGCTGCTCGCGTTCGCGGGCGGTGGGCGATGTGGATGTGTGGGCGAGCCGGGTAGGGGCGCGCGTTGTCCCCTGCACGTGGCGGCAGCGTTGTCAGCGGGTTACCCGCGCTGGTTTGACTGCGACCTCACGACCGTGCGGCCGGGGGGCCATCCGCCGAATGTTTCGATAAGCCCCCGCCTCGTCGTCCGCGTGCCTGGAAGGCCGTGCGGACCTGGCGCTTGCTGGTTGGTTGCTCGTCCCGGTGCGTGGCCGATTCCGTGCGCGAATGCCTCGGAGGGCGAATCGCCCCCGTCAGTCTCGACCCGGGACTCCACGGCAGTCAAACCGTCTATCCGTACCGCGAACGTCAGTGAGCGCCGAACGCCGTACCAACTCGGTGCCGCAGGGTACGGGCCTGGTCTGCTGGGCGTCGGCGATTTGGACCAG
>JAYUAG010000136.1:0-5520 GCA_043741475.1 Thermoflexaceae bacterium
GAAGCGGACGCCCACGTCGTCGCCATCCTCATGGCCGGCGCGCTCGCGGATTCCGCCCACGCGGACCAGGAGTGCGAACTCGTCCTCGATACCACGCCGTTCTACCCCGAGGGCGGCGGCCAGGTTGGCGACAACGGGAACATTCGCACCCCCTCCGGCGTCTTCCATGTCGAAGAGACGCACGCGACCGGCGGCGCCATCGTGCACCGCGGCCGTGTGGTCGAAGGGGAGATCCGCGTGGCCGAAACCGCAACCGCGACCGTCGACCCGTCCCTGCGCGGTGGCTCCGCCCGCAACCACACGGGCACGCACCTGCTTCACGCCGCCCTCCGTGAAACCCTCGGCAACCACGTCCGCCAGCAGGGTTCGCTGGTCACGCCCGATCGTCTGCGCTTCGACTTCACCCACCTCGAGCAGGTGCCCCGCGAAGCCCTCCGCGAAGCCGAGGAACTCGTGAACGAGCGCGTCCGCCGCGACCTTGAAGTCTCCTGGCGCCAGACGAGCTACCAGAACGCGATCGCCGCCGGCGCCCTCGCCTTCTTCGGCGACAAGTACGGCGCCGAGGTGCGCGTCGTCGAGATCAAGGACGACGACGGCAACTTCAGCGCCGAACTCTGCGGCGGCACGCACGTCCACCGCACCGGGGAGATCGGTTTCCTCCACATCCTTCGTGAATCATCCGTGGCGGCGGGCACACGGCGGGTCGAGGCGCTCACGGGCGCGGCGGCCGAACGCTATCTGCTCGACCAGCAGGATCGCCTCATGCGCGTCGCCGAACGACTCTCCACCACCCCCGCCGACCTCGAAGAGCGCGTGGACGCGCTCCAGACCGAACTCGAACGGCTGCGCAAGCAGGCCGAGCAGCTCGGCCGCCTCCAGGCGGCGGCCACGAGTGACGGCCTCGTCGAGGCGGCCGAGCGCCATGGCGACGCCCACCTCGTCGTCGCGCGCGTCGAGGTCACGGACGCGGACCAGCTGCGCGACATCGCCGACCGCGTCCGCCAGCGTCTCGCGCCAGCGCTCGTCGTTCTCGCCACAGTGATCGACGGCCGCCCGTCGTTCCTGGCCGCCGCGACCGCGGAGCTGAACGAGCGCGGCGTGCACGCCGGGAACATCGTCCGCGACGTGGCGAAGGTCGCGGGCGGGGGCGGCGGCGGCCGCCCGGACATCGCCCAGGCTGGCGCTCGCGACGCCACCAAACTCGACCAGGCACTTGCCGAGGCCCGGCGCATCGCACGCGCCGCCCTCGGCGGATGAAGGCAGGACCGCAAGGGTGACCCAACCAGCCCCGCCCGGCGCGCCCAGCCCCCAATCGCGCGATGGCCTTGCCAGTGTCATCCTCATTGATCGCCGCGACGATCTTGCCGCCATCTGCGGACGGGTCGATACCGCGCCGACCTACGCCGTCGTCGTCCACGCCCCGGATGGCAACCGCCAGCTCAGCACGCAGCTCGGGATGCGTCGCCTCATCCGCCATGCCGAAGAGACCGGTCGCATCATCGCCATCGCCACGGCGTCGCGCGGCGTCGCGGGGCGCGCTCGCCAGGCGAATGTCGCCGTTGCCCGTGCCCCGGAACTCGTCCGCTGGGACTCTGGCGGCCGGCGTGTCTTTCGCCTCGGCGCCTTCAGCCTGCTCTTCCCCTCGGTCGGGCACTACATCAAACTCATCGCGCTGGCGGCGCTGCTTGCGGCGGCGGTCGTCGCGCTCTTCACCGTCCTCCCCACTGCCGACGTCTCCGTCGTCCCCCCGGTCTCCATGCTTGATGAAAAGCTGACCCTTGTCGCCGTTCCCGGCCGCGATTCGATCGACTACGAGACGCTCAAGGTCCCGGCCAGCGAAGTCACGTCGACCCATCGCCTGACGCTGGCGGCGAAGACCACGGGCAAGGTCCAGGTCGGCACACGCAAGGCGCGTGCCCTCGTCGCGATGGCGAACACGAGCGCCGCCGACGTCGTCGTGCCACTCGGCGCCGTCGTCCTCGCCGCCCCCGACAACCAGCCCTTCGTCATCGACCAGGAGACGACCGTGCCTGCCGGCAAGACCGCCATCCAACAGGTCAGCGCCGTCAACGTCGGCACGAAGGGGAACGTCGCCGCGGGCGCGCTGACGAAGTTCGAGGACGCGCGTTTCACCTCGCTCCGCGTTTCGAACGCCCAGCCAGCCACCGGCGGCACGGTCGAAGAACGACCGGGAGTCGCCGCCACGGACCTCGCCGCGCTCACGCTGCTTGCGAAGGATCTGGAGAAGTCCGACGCCGTCAAGCGCCTTATCCTTGCCGGGCGCACGGGCGACGCAGTTGTCCTGCGCACCGCCCGCGTCGCCGCCACTCCGGGCACGTTGACGCCGCCCGTCGGTGGCGAAGGCGACCTCGTGTTGCTCGAAGTGAATGTCGTCGTTTCGGCCCTCGCCATCAAAGGCGGGACGCTTGAGCAGCTCGCCGTCCGCCGCTTCTCAGGCCGCGCCACTGGCGGCGGCATCCTCGTGCCGGGCACGGTCAGCGCCATCGAAACGGGCGCGAAGCAGAAGGACGAAGACGAAACCTACGCGGGCGAGTTCACGATCGCCGCGGGCTTCACCAAAGGGCTCACCGTTGACGCCATCCGCAGCGCCGTGCGTGGCAAATCTGGGGCTGCTGCGCGCTCCGCCTTAAGAGAGCGCTTTGCCGTTGAGGATGCGAACATAGACCTCACGCCGGGCTGGGCGCCGTGGCTGCCACGCTTCGATTTCCGCATCGACGTAGCGCTCAGGGCCGCCACGCCGGTCCCTTCACCTTCTCTCACACCGGCGCCAACGAATGCCTCAACTACTCCCTCCACTCGCACCGCCGCCCCTGCCGCAAGCGCCACGCCCGCGGCGACTACTCGGCCTTGACCCGGGCGAGCGCCGCACCGGCGTCGCCCTGAGCGACGACCTCGGCCTCTATGCTCACCCCCGGCCCGCGATCTTCACGGCCACCCACGGTGGCGTCGTTACTCAAGTCGTATCGCTGGTTGCCGCCGAAAACGTCGACGAAGTGGTCGTCGGCATCCCCATTACGCTGGCCGGGCTCGACTCCGCCCAGACACGAACAGCCCGCACCTTCGTCTCCGCCTTGCGGGCCGCCCTCCCCGTCCCCGTCACAGAATGGGACGAGCGCCTCTCCACCGCCGAGGCAGCACGCACAACCACCGGCGCTCGCAACCGCCGCTCGGGCGCGCTCGATTCCGCCGCCGCCGCCGTGGTGCTCCAGGCAGTACTCGATTCCCGCCGTGGCACGGCGCGCGCGTGATCCAGGGACGCGCACTTGTGGTCACCCTCGCCGCCACGGCGCTCGCCGCCCTGGCCATCCTCGCTTCCATTTGGACGGTCGCCCGCACCCCCGACCGCATTGACGCCTTCAGCGGCGGCACGGTCGCCGGCCAGGGCCCCTCGCCAACCGCCTTCACCTTCACCGTCCGCGAGAAGCAGTCCGCCGCTCAGATCGGGGCCGACCTTCAGCGACAGGGTGTCATCCGTTCTGGACGCCAGTTCTCCTTGCTCGTCCGGCTGATGGGCCTGCAGGGCGACCTCGTGGCGGGCGACCACGAACTAAAACCCGGCAGCTCGACGCTCGCTGTGATCCGCGCCCTCACCTCCTCCGAGATCGTCCCTACCTTCAAGGTCACCTTCCCGGAAGGGCTACGCTTCGAAGAAATGGCCGTGCTTGCGGAGAAGGCTGGTTTCGGCCCGGCCGCCACCTTTATCGAGGCAGTCAAGCGCGCAAAGCTTCCCGACGAACTGACGGGCGCGCTCCCGCCCGAGGCGAACCTCCAGGGCTACCTCTTCCCCGACACCTACGTCCTCCCCGTAGGCGCCACCATGGACGAACTCGTCACCTTCATGCTTAAGACGTTCGCCCGCCGCTTTTCGCCGGAACTGCGTGCCGCTGTGGAAGCGCGCGGACTGACGATCCACAAGGCGGTGACGCTCGCCTCGATCATCGAACGCGAGGCCGCCATCGCCTCCGAACGGCCGATCATGGCTGCCGTCTTCAACAACCGTCTCGCCGCAGGCGACCTGATCGGCGCCGACCCGACCGTCCAGTTCGCCCTCACCGTGGTCAACCCGGCCAACATTGTCCGCTTCGGCTACTGGAAGAAAGAGCTCACGGCCGACGACCTGAAGGTCGAATCCGAGTACAACACGCGTCGTTTCGGCGGCATTCCGCCGGGCCCAATCACCAACCCTGGCCTCGCTTCGCTGGAGGCGGTGGCGAAACCTGCCACCACGAAGGCCTACTACTTCGTCGCCAACGCGAGGAAGGGCGACGGCTCCCACGTCTTCGCCGAGACCCTGGAAGAGCACGAGCGCAACCAGCAGCTCTACGGGTCGCCATGAAACGCGTGGGCATCATCGGCCGCCCCGTAGCGCACTCGCTCTCCCCGGTGTTCCAGGGCGCGGCCTTCGCCGCCTGCGGTCTCGATGTCCGCTACGAGAAGTGGGACACCACCAACGATGCGCTCGCCGGCCGCCTCGTCAGCCTCCGCGACCCCTCGATCCTGGGGGCGAACGTCACCATTCCGCACAAAGAGCATGTGCTTCCTATGCTCGATGAGCTGGGCGGCCAGAGCGCGCGCATGGGCGCCGTCAATACGATTGTAAACCGCGACGGCCGCCTCTTCGGCTTCAACACCGATGGGCCGGGCTTCGTCGCCGCCCTCCGCAACGAAGTCGCCTTCGAGCCCGGCGGCAAGCGCTTCCTTCTTCTCGGCGCCGGCGGCGCCGCCCGCGGCATCGCCTTCGCCCTCGCCGAGGCGCGAGCGGCCCACATCGCCATCAGCAACCGCTCCGGCGCGCGCGCCGAGCGCCTCGCATCGGAAGTGCGAGCCGCCGGCGCCAACGTCAGCGTCCTTCCACCCACGCCCGCTCTTGCCCTCCTTGCCCCCCTTCTCCCGCGAAGTCGGGAGAAGGGGTCGGGGGATGAGGGCCTCCCGCGAAGTCGGGGAAAGGGGTTGGCGGATGAAGGCCCCGACTGCATCGTGAACTGCACCTCCATCGGCATGCACGGCGGCCCCGACCCCGTCGGCCTCCCCTGCGACCTCACCCAATTCGGGCCGCGCACCCTCGTCGTCGACATCGTCTACGCGCCCGAGGAAACGCCGCTGCTCCGCGCCGCCGCCGCGGCGGGCTTGCGGACGCTGGGTGGTCTGCCCATGCTCATCTACCAGGGCGCGCTCGCCTTCGAACTCTGGACCGGCGTGCATGCGCCCGTCGACGTCATGTTCGAAGCCGCCCGCAAGGTCCTGAAGGAGCGCCGCTCATGATCGTCGTCGGCGCCATCGGCGCGCTCGCGATCTTTCTCTTCGTCGGCTGGGCGGTCACGACGGAAATGTTCCAGCACCGCACCTGGCGAAGGCGCGTTGAATCCGGCGATGTCGATATCGTTGGCGCGCTCATCGAGGAAGCCCTTGGCACGTGGCGCCACGCCCGTCCTCCTCGGGGCACGCCGACAACGCTCTGGGGCGGCGTACAGGCCGCGCAACTGGTGGCCGTGACCGCCG
>JAYUAG010000137.1:0-2296 GCA_043741475.1 Thermoflexaceae bacterium
CTCGCAACTTATCCATCAGTTCCCCTGGCGTTTGTTCGCTCACGGCGTGAGGTCACCCGTGGCCGGACCACGGGCGCCGGCGAAAGCGAACCCGAGCACCGCGAGCGCGCCGCGAACCGCTGCGCGCTCGCCCTCGTGGGCGCCCCCCGCAAGCACTTGCTCCGCGGCCGAATCGAGGACATCGAGCGCCGCCGGGACGCCGAAGTCGTCGTCCATCGCCTCGCCGAACGCGCGCGACACCGGGTGCGATTCGTCCGCCTCGCCCGAAGCGCCGCTCGCGGCGGCCTTCAGCCGTTCGTAGCGGGGCCGGAGCCGCGCGAGGTCGCCTTCGTGATAGTCGGCGTCCGCGCGAAGGTGCTCGCTCAGCAGGTAGAGGCGAAGGTGGTCTGGCTCCACCTCCTTCATCAGCTCACGCGCGAGCACCAGGTTCCCGAGCGACTTCGACATCTTCACGCCGTCGAGCTTGAGCATGCCGTTGTGGAGCCAGAAGCCGCAGAACGGCGCCTCCCCCGTCGAGCATTCGGCCTGCGCGATCTCGTTTTCGTGATGGGGGAACTGCAAGTCGCTGCCGCCGCCATGGATGTCGATCTGCTCGCCGAGGTGGGCGATCGACATCGCGGTGCACTCGATGCTCCAGCCGGGACGACCGGGCCCCCAGGGGCTCGGCCATGAAGGCTCGTCCGGCTCCGTCACCTGCCAGAGGAGAAAATCCAGGGCGCCGCGTTTCTTATGGATGCGCTTCGACTCCGGGTTTTCGCGCTTGGCCAGGTCGGCGAGGGTGACGCCGTTCAAGCGCCCGTAGCGCGCGAAGGAATTCGCCTCAAAGAAGACGTCGCCGTCGACTTCGTAGGCGTGGCCGCGTTCGATCAGTCGCGCGGTGTGCTCAATCATCTGGGCGATGTGGTCGGTCGCGTAGGGGTACGCGGTGGGCCGCAACACGTTCAGGCGGTCGAGGTCTGCGCGGAAGATGCGGTCGTTCTCATCGCGGATCTCGGGGATGGGACGGCCGCCCTGCAGCTTCGACTCGCGGATCATATCGTCGTCGATATCGGTCACGTTCTGGACGTAGCGGACGCGGTAGCCGCGCCAGGTGAGGAACCGTCGGAGCGCATCGAACTGCACGTAGGAGAAGGCGTGGCCGAGGTGCGTCACCTTATAGGGCGTGATCCCACAGACGTAGATGCGGGCTTCGCCGGGCACGACGGTGTGGAAGTCGCGCGTTTCGCGGCCGAGCGACGAAAAGAGGCGGATGGTCACGGACAACTCCCTATTCGACGATGGCTCGACCGGCTCGCCGTCGACCACGGTCTCGAGTGGCTCGCCGTCGGCCACAGCCTCGACCAGCTCGCCGATTGAGCGACGGTTCAGCGTAGCAGACGGCCCGCTCGGAGGCCCGCTCATGTCAACACGCCCTCGGCCATCAACTCCGCCACCTCGCCGTCCTCCATCCCCAGAAGCGAGGTGAGAACATCGAAGGTGTCGGCGCCGGGCTGGTGGGTGGCCTCGTAGTGCGATGGGCGGACGCCGTTGATCAGCGCGGGGAAACGGTCGACGCCATGGCCGGGCACATCGCCTGATGGCTCGGCCCGGCCGAAGAAGGCCCGGGCGGCGAGGGCCGGGTCCACGCCCGTGAGGTCGGCGGCGTCCTGTACGGCGCCCGCGGCAATGCCGGCGGCCTGGCAGCGAGCCGTCACCTCGTAGCGGTCGAGCGTCCCGGTCCAGCGTTGAACCACCTCGTCGAGGGCGTCCTCGTGTTCGATGCGGGCGGCGTGGGAGGCGAAGCGAGGGTCGGTCGCGAGCGCGGGCTGCCGGATCAAACCAGCAAGTGTGCGCCATTGCTGGTCGCCGCGGACCGCGATAGCGACCCAGCGGTCGTCCCCCGAGCAACGATAGATGCCGTGGGGCGCCCAGGACTTGAACGGGTGGCGGTTGCCAACGGGTTCGGGTTGCGTCCCATTGGCGAAGTAGTCGATGAAGGCGGGGGCCATAAGGGCGAGCCCCAGCTCGTACTGTGAGAGGTCGACGTCGAGGCCTTCGCCGGTGCGACGCGCGTGCTCCACCCCTTCGAGGACGGCGAGCGCGCCGGCGAGACCGCTCAGGTGGTCGGTGAGCGAAAAGCCGTAGCCGATCAGGTGTTCGTCCGGTGGGTTGGTCAGGTAGGTGAGGCCGGTCAATGCGTGGATCGTCGGCGCGAAAGTGACGAACTTCTTCCACGGCCCGGTCTGGCCCATGCCGCCCATCGAAACGACGGTGATGCGCGGGTTGGACGCGGCCACGGAGGCTCGGTCGAGACCCC
>JAYUAG010000138.1:0-2294 GCA_043741475.1 Thermoflexaceae bacterium
AGAGTGGGCCGCGTTTCTGACCGTGCTCCGGTCGGCGCTCGTCGAGGCCTGCAATGCGGGCGCTTACCATCGCGACGCCTTCAACCTGCTCGACGATGCCGCGCGCCGGCAGGGCTCGACGCTCGAACGCGTCCTCTGCGACATGCCGGCCGCTAACCTCCTTCTCCCAGTGGCGAGCGTCGAAGCCTACCGGGCCGCGCTCCCGGGCCAGTTGCTCGACCTTCTCGCAGTCTTGCAGAACGAACTCCCGCTCTATGTCCGCTGCGAGCCGTGCACGAGCGGCCTCCGGGTCCACGCCGGGGGCATCGACGTGGCCACGCTGAACCTGCCGGTCGTGGACGAGAACGGGACGATGGCGTTCACCGGCAAGGCGCTGGCCGTGCTCACGGCCACGCCCGACCCGATCGTGCACGAGTGGCTTGAGCACCTCGAGGGCGAAGTGGTGGGTGACTTCCTGCCAAGGGTTCCCCTCCCCGCCGCGCTTCGTGTCGTGCAGGACGTTGGCGCCTTCTACGGGAAGGGCGCCGTCGCCGGATCCGACAACGATGCCTTGTGGGGCCGGGCCGCCGCGTACCTCGCCGAGTTCAAGCCATCGTGGCTCGCGGTGATCACGCACAAGAGCCTGCGCGATCAGGCGAGCGCGGCCCTCGGCGTGGCCAGGGAGCGCATCCTTCACTTCGGCAACCAGCGGGGCAGCAACGCCCTGCGCGACGCCGACCTCTTCCTCATCATCGGCACACCGGCGATGGACCCGTCCGATGCTTACCTCCTGGCCTGCGCCGCCTTCCGCGGCGAGGGCGCACCTCCGTCGGAGCGCATGGTGATGCGGGCCACAGCCTACGGCGGCTGGGCCGACGCCCAGGGGCGCGGGCGCGAGGTCGATGTGCTCACCTTCGCGGACAACCGCGTGGCCGAGATCTATGAGACCGCGCGCCGGGACGAACTGCTCCAGGCTGTACACCGCATCCGTCCCTTCGACCTGGCCCGGCCGGGAGACTCGCGGCGGCGCGCCACGGTCGTACTCATGACCGAGTTCCCGATTACGGGACTGCGCATCGACGAGCTTCGCTTCAGTGGCAATGCCGGTCGGAGCGAAGAGGCACGCGACCGTCTCCAGGACGCGCTAGATGACTCGCCGGAGGGAACCGCCGTCAGCACGCGTTCGCTGGCTGAGCGCGCGGGTACGAGCAAGGACCGCGCCGCTGCCTTCCTCAGCGAAGTTTCGGCACCTTGTCCCCCCACTCCTAATAGTTATTTATTACAGGTGGGGGGACAGACTGCCGAAATCGTGCGGATCGGCGAGGACGGCGCCCTCCCCGCTTGCACCTGTTCAGGCTGCCCTGCCCACCAGCGCGACGCCTGTAACTGCGGCCTCTACTGGAAGGACGACGCCGGGCGATGGCATTGCGGCCGTCACTTTCCACCGCGCAGCGCGCCGCCCGCCACGGCGCGCCCTCCCTCGCCGCCCGCCCGCCAGACAGGGTTGGGGGAATGACCATTTCGCCGTGCGACGACTATATCCCCTGGCGCTGTCCGTACTGCGGCCGCCTCCTCGCGGAGATAAAGCCGGGCGCCGAACTGAGGGTCCGGTGTTCGAAGTGCGGGGCACTCGTCCAACGCGTGCCGGCCTCCTCGGCGCCTAACTCTTGAGTTAGGAAGCGCACGCGGGGACGCCGCGGGCGCCCTGGGCTCGAAACGCACCACCGAGGACTGGGACGTCAGAGCAGGCGCACGATGGCCTTCTGGGCCGCGTCCCGCTGGGGGCCCAGGTTGAATTCCTCCAGCTTCCCATCGACCGTGTGGACGAGGAGGTTGTGGGGAGCGTGGCTGGCGAGGACAGCGGAAACGTCGCGCAGGAGAAGGGTGGTGCGCTTCTTGGTCGCCATCCCTTGCTCAACCTCAATGCGGTCGTGCCAGACGACAAACGTGAAGGCCGGCCGTTCGCAGCGGAAGGCGGGGCGTGGTTCGGGCACTTGGGAGAGCCTCTCTGGCTTGTCGCGGACGGCCGACGCGAGTGGCAATTGAGCATACGCGGGCCGCTGGCGGCCTTACAAGCGCACAACGCCCGCACGCAGGACGAAGGGGTGCATCCCCTGTGGAAGTCGTTGCAGGCGGTCGAATCTCGCCGTTGCGGACGGACAGTTGGAGAGCCGAACCCCGGGCGCGCCCCTCGTCTGCACTCTTGCAGTCTGCTTGACGCAGATCGTGGCGAGCGCCACGATGCGCGCTCGGTCGCCCGCCGCGTGCCGCCCCGTCCGCTCCGGGGCCCGCAGCGCGGGCGACTGTTCACCTGT
>JAYUAG010000139.1:0-5489 GCA_043741475.1 Thermoflexaceae bacterium
GCTTCCGGAAGTTCTGCAACGGCGGCGGCGGCGGCAGCAGGCGCCGTGGTGCGCGCAGCCGCCGGCGTGGACACCGGCGAGGCAGTGACGCGGTTGGGCCGGGGTGTGGGCGGGGCATCGACAAAGTCAACAAGTTCGATCGCCGAGATCTTCGCGTTGTCCCCTTTGCGCGGTTCCAGGGCGGTGATGCGGGTGTAGCCGCCCGGCCGCTCGCGCATGCGCGGCCCGATTTCGTCGAACACTTTCTTGACGACCTTCGGGTCGTAAACGAAGCGCAACGCCTGACGCCGTGCATGCAGGTCTCCGCGCTTACCGAGCGTGATGATGCGCTCCGCCATGGGGCGGATCTCCTTCGCCTTGGCCTCGGTGGTGGTGATGCGCTCGTAGCGGAGCAGATCCGTAACGAGGTTGCGGTAGAGGGCTTTGCGGTGGGCGGTATCGCGGCCAAGGTGGCGCCCGGCGAGGCGGTGTCGCATGGTTAATCCTCGTCGTCGGCGCCGAGGAGGTCGTCGTCGCCGACCTCTTTGAGCGCTTCTTTGAGGGCTTTCCCGAGTGCGCCGAGGCTCTGCTCTTCGTCCTCTTCATCGAGGATGACGGCACTCGAACGGATCGCCTGGGGGCGGCGGGGCCGGTCGTCGCGCATGGCGCTCCGCCCCGTATCGATGATGGGTTTGAGGCCCTCGGCGTTGCCGTCGACATAGCCGAGTTCGATCAGGCGGTCGCGCAGTTCGTCGTAGGATTTACGGCCGAAATTGCGCAGGCCGAGGAGTTCGTCTTCGCTCTTTTCCAGCACTTGGCCCACCGTCATGAGGCCGCTGCGCTTGAGGCAGTTGTAGGCGCGCACCGAGAGTTGAAGCTCCTCAATGGGCGTGTTGTAGCGGTCGGCGGGAAGGAGCATGGCAGCGGCGCTTGTGCCGCTGGGGCCACCACCGGCGGTGAGCACGGGGCGGGCGAACGTGGTCGGCCGGCCCATGGCGCCGAAGAGGGCGAACTGGTCGATGAGGATGTCCGCGCTCTGGCCGACGGCCTCGACGGCGCCGATCGTGCCGTCCGTCCAGATCTCCAAGACAAGGCGGTCGAAGGTGGTGGATTGACCCACGCGCGTCTTCTCGACGCGGTAGTTGACCTTGCGAACGGGCGAGAAGATGGCATCGACCGGGATGACGCCGAGGGGCATGCCTTCGACGCTGCCGGCGGGCTCGTAGCCCTTGCCGACGCGCGCGTGGAGCTCCGCGTTGATGCGGGCCGAGGCGCTATCGAGCGTGGCGAGGTGGAGGCCCGGGTTGACGATCTCGAAGTCCGCGGGGACGCGGATATCGCCGGCCGTGATTTCGCCCGGGCCTTCAGCATCGAGCGCGAGCGTGCCCGGACGATTGGTGAGGGCGCGCAGGCGGATCTCCTTGATGTTGAGCAGGAGTTCTGTGGTGTCTTCCTGCATGCCCGTGAGCGTGGAGAATTCGTGCTGCACCTGGTCGATGCGGACGGAGGTGATCGCCGCGCCTTCGAGGGAGCTGAGAAGGACGCGGCGGAGGGAGTTGCCGAGGGTAATGCCGTAGCCGGGTTCGAGCGGCTCGGCGACGAGACGCGCGTACGTGTCGGTCTCTTCTTCAACGGTGAGCTGGGGCACGACCTCAACAGGTCCTGGCTGCCCGATCAACTCCGTGGATTCCATCATGCTCAAGTTCTTGCCTTCACCTTTGGTTTTGGAGAGCGCAGGGTTAGCGCGAGTAGTACTCGATGACGACGTTCTCGTTGAAGAGATGCGATTCGCCATGGGCAATGACGGGGGGGCTGGCGACGCGAACACTCATGTTCGCGGCGTCGAGGCTGAGCCAGGTTGGCGCCTGTTTGGCGCGCATCCCGTCTTTCACGATCTTGTAGTACTCGGACCGTTCACCGCGGGCGGTGAAGCCGATCACGTCACCGATCTTCACGTGGGCGGAGGGAATGTCGAGTTTCGCGCCGGCGACGCTGATCAGTCCATGGCGGACGATCTGGCGGGCCTGGCTGCGAGAATCGGCGAATCCGGCGCGGTAGACGACGTTGTCAAGGCGCGTTTCGAGCAGGCGCACAAGGTTTTCGCCGGTGACGCCTTCGCCGCGGAGCGCTTCTTTGTAGTAGCGGCGGAACTGCTTTTCGAGGACGCCGTAGCTGACGCGGGCGCGCTGCTTTTCGCGGAGCTGAAGGCCACGGTCCGAAACCTTACGGCGGCGCGTTGGGCGCGGGCCGGGCGGGTTGGGACGGCGGTCGAAGCTGCATTTTTGGGTGAGGCAGCGGTCGCCCTTAAGGAAGAGCTTTTCGCCGTGGCGGCGGCAGAGGCGGCAGACTGGGCCAGTGTAGCGAGCCATAGGTTTGGTGGTGCTCCTAGACGCGGCGCCGCTTGGGTGGGCGGCAACCGTTGTGGGGGATGGGGGTGACATCGCGGATAGCAGTGACGGTGAGGCCTGTCGCCTGGAGGGCGCGGATGGCAGCCTCGCGGCCGGACCCGGCGCCGCGGACGTAGACCTCCACCTGCTGCATGCCGTTATCCATGGCGCGGCGGGCGGCGTTCTCTCCGGCCATCTGGGCGGCGAAGGGAGTGCCCTTGCGGGAGCCTTTATAGCCTGACGAGCCCGAGCTGGAGAAGGAGATCACGTTCCCGTTGGGGTCGGTAAGCGTGACCAGCGTGTTATTGAACGTGCTCTTGATATAGGCGCGCCCCCGCGGCACGGACTTTCGTTCGCGCCGTTTCTGGCGGCGAGCCGTGGCGGCGGTGCGGCTGGTCTTGGTCGGCTTGGCATCTGCCATGTCGCTGCTTCTCCCTCTTACTTCTTGCCGGCGCGCTTCTTGCCGGCGACGGTCTTGCGAGCGCCGCGGCGTTGGCGGGCGTTGGTGCGGGTGCGCTGGCCGTGGGCGGGAAGATTCCGGCGGTGGCGCTGGCCCCGGTAACAGTTGATCTCAATGAGCCGCCCGATGTTCTGGCGGACTTCACGACGGAGGTCCCCTTCAACGATGTAGTGCTTATCGATGTAGTCGCGGATCTTGATCGCTTCATCGTCGGTCAGGTCCCGTGCCTTCGTCTCCGTGCTGATACCCGTGCCCGCGAGGATGGCCTGCGAGCGCGTGAGACCAATGCCAAAGATGTAGGTGAGGGCGACCTCGATGCGCTTGTCGTTGGGGAGGTCGACGCCGGAAATACGTGCCATGTGCCTATCCCTGCCGCTGCTTATGTTTTGGGTTGTCGCAGATCACCATCACGCGTCCATGACGGCGGATCACTTTGCACTTATCACACCTGGGTTTGACGGACGCGCGGACTTTCATCGATTCATTCTCCGGTGGGTTGGGGCGAGCCTACTTGAAACGGTAGGTGATACGCCCCCGCGTAAGGTCGTAGGGTGAAAGCTCAACGAGGACGCGGTCTCCGGGGAGGATCTTGATGAAGTTCATCCGGATCTTGCCGCTGACATGGGCCAGCACTTCGTGACCGTTCGCGAGTTCTACCTTGAACATGGCGTTCGGCAGCGGCTCGGTCACGACCCCTTCGACTTCAATTGCGTCCTTCTTGGCCATACACCCTTCTTTCCTTCGCGTGTTTGTTTCTGATTTACCGACAGCCATTCACGGGAGCGTGAGAACCGTCGCCTCACACCCCTCGCGAATAGCGATTGTATGCTCGAAATGACAGCATAAGCTACCGTCTTTCGTCCTTACAGTCCAGCCATCCTTCATCTCCTCCACGTCTGGCTTGCCCAGCGTGACCATCGGTTCGAGGGCGAGGACGAGGCCGGTACGGAGCGGCGTGCCGCGGTAGCGGTTGCGATGATTGGTGACGTGTGGCTCTTCGTGCATGCTACGGCCGACGCCGTGTCCGCCATAGCCGCGCACGATTCCCATCGAGGCGCCATCGATCACGTCTTCGATCGCGCCGCAGATATCGTTGAGGTGGCGGCCCGTGCGCGCCGCCTGGATGCCGGCGGCGAGCGCTTCCTCCGTGACGTTGATCAGCTTCCTCACCTGCGGGGGCACGTCACCGACGGCGACGGTGATGGCGGCGTCGCCGACGTAGCCCTTGTAGGTCGCGCCGAGGTCGAAGCTGACGATGTCGCCGTCCTTGAGGATGCGATCCCGGGGGATCCCGTGCACGAGCTGTTCGTTGATGCTGATGCAGATGTTGGATGGGTAAGGCGGGTTCTTCTCCGCCGGCCGGTAGTTGAGGAAGGTCTCCCTGGCGCCCGCTTTCTTGAACTCTTCGTGCACCAGCTTCTCCACTTCGCGGCAGTTAAGCCCGGGCCGGACGATGCCGCGGATCTTCTCGAGCGTGCGAGCGACGATCGCGCCCGCCTCGCGCATGACTTTGAGTTCCTCGTCGGACTTCAGCTTGATCGCCATCGAGTGTTTTCTGGTCCTCAGCGGCTTTCCAGGCCAAGGGCCTTGAGCAGGGCGGAGTTGACGGCGTCGAGTGGACGCTCGCCATCGATCTCGTGGAGGACGCCGGCCTGGCGGTAGTGGTCGATGAGCGCGGCGGGCGGCTTCTGCTTCTCGAGGCGGTTGCGGACCACGCCGGGGCGGTCGTCGTCGCGCTGGTAGAGTTCACCGCCGCAAGCGTCGCAGACACCGGGCCGCTTCGGTGGGTCGTTGCGTTCGTGGTAGAGTCGGCCGCAGTTGCGGCAGATCCAGCGGCCGCCGAGGCGGGCGATCGACTCCTCATCGCGGACAGAGATGAGGAGAGCGTGGTCGATGCGCGCGCCTTTGGCGACGAGGGCGGTATCGAGCGCTTCCGCCTGGACGACGTTGCGGGGGAAGCCATCGAACATGGCGCCGGTCGCGGCATCGGGCCGGCCAATGCGTTCGAGGAGCATGCGGATCGTGACTTCGTCGGGGACGAGGTCGCCGCGGTCCATGAAAATCTTCGCCTGGCGGCCGAGATCGGTCTCGTTCTTCACGTTCTCGCGAAACATGTCTCCCGTGGAGACGTGAAGGAGGGTGGTGGCGGCGGCAACGCGCTGCGCCTGGGTGCCCTTGCCGGCACCGGGAGGGCCGAGCAGGACGATATACATTAGCGGATGAACCCTTCGTAGTTCCGCATGAGGAGCTGGGCTTCGAGCTGTTTCATCGTATCTAGCACGACGGCCACGACGATCAGGAAGCCCGTACTGGAGACCGTCAGCGCCTGGACGTTGGAAACGAGGCCGATGAAGAACGGCAGGATCGCGACGAATCCAAGGAAGAGCGCGCCGCCCCACGTGATGCGCGTGACGACACGCATAAGGTAGGCCTCGGTGGGCGGCCCCGGCCGGATGCCGGGAATGAAGGCGCCCTGGCGCTGCAACGTCTTCGCCATCTGCTGTTGCTGATATTGGACCATGGTGTAGAAGAAGGTGAAGACGACGACGAGGGTGAAGAGCACCGCCCAATACCAGCCCGTGCCGCCGCCGCCGCGGCCGCGAGAGAACTCGTCGGCGAAGAAGCGGGCGACGGGGCCGACGTAGCTGGTATCGCGGAAGGAG
>JAYUAG010000140.1:0-5472 GCA_043741475.1 Thermoflexaceae bacterium
ATCCTCGAGGCCACGGCCGAACTCTACCGGCGACAGGGATACAGCGGCACCGGTCTGAAACAAATCGCCACCAGCGCCAACGCGCCCTTTGGCTCGCTCTATCACTTCTTCCCCGGCGGCAAGGAAGAGCTCACGGAGAGGGTCATACGCAGCTCTGGGAAAGTGTATTTCGGGCTTTTCGAGGCGATCATGCTTGGTGCGCCGGATGTGATGACCGGCGTGAGTAACTGCTTCGCGGGCGCCGCCGCCGTCCTGCAGCAGACGGACTACGCCGACGCATGTCCGATCGAGACGATCGCCCTCGAGGTAGCGAGCACGAACGAGAGGCTCAGGATCGCGACGGCTGATGTCTTCGAGAGCTGGATCACCGGCATCGCCCGGTACTTCGTGGACGCCGGGATGGGTTCAGCCGTCGCTCGTTCCGTCGCGATCACCGTGATCAGTGGTCTGGAGGGCGCGTTCGTCCTGTCCCGCGCGATGCGCACGACCGAGGCGGTCGATTCCGCTGGAGTCGCCGCGGCGGCACTCGTGCGAGCCGCCCTTCGCACCGACTCCAGCTGACGCGAGCGAGTCCCCGGCGGTGAGCAAGCAAGCAAGCCCGCAGACGCTACCCCGCCGACACCATCGGCCCCGCGCGCACCGGCTTCGGCTCGCCCAGTTCCATGTCCTGGACCGCGATCGTCGAGGTGATGGGGTTGAGGGAGCGCAGCCGCCACCACGGGCTCGAACGGTCCGGGTTCGCGTACTCGACCCTCGTATCGCGCGCGATCCAGGCCTGCGTGACCACATCGGGTTCGGCGGAGATGGTCGCGAGGCCGGGCGAGCCGTCCTCGCGGCGGTCGACGATGAGGGTCGGGTCGTAGCGGATGGCGGCGACTCCGGTTTCCTGCGCTTCGCCCGAGTGGATATGCACTTCGAAGCCCGAGGCCATGCGGATGCGCGAGGAGAAGACGTTCTCGGCCTGGGTGAAGTCGATTTCGCCGACCTCGCTGGCGTAGCGCCAGTGAGCGAGGTTGGCGGCGCGCGCCGCCTCCGAGGTAACCACCGAAGCGGCCAGGTACTGGCGCGGGAGCATGGCGAAGCGGCAGGCCACGAGCAGTTGCGCCTCGCGATACGGCCCAATCGGCGACTCGGGGTAGTCGAGGACGACGATGCGCGCGTAGGGCGGCGCGGGCCGCGAAAGAAGGTCTGGCAGGCTATCGAGCGACGCCTGGACGTCGACCTCGAAGGTCACCATCTGGGCCGTGCCACCGGGGAAGCGCCAGGGCAGCGGCGGCTGTGCGGAGTTCCCCGCGGGAGCGATGGTTGATGCCGCCTCACGGCGGCCGAATTGTGGCATCGGGTTACCTTTCTCCGGATGGTATGGCGCAGAACCCCAGCGCGATCGTGCCGGGCCCAAGCACAGAGCCAATCGTTGGGCCGAGTGACGATTCGTGCAGTTCGCTCACGTTGAGGCGACTGCGGGCGAGCGTCGTGAGCGCTGACGCGGAATCCGGCGCGGCTGCGACGACCACGATGAGGGGGCGGCCCGCCGCCGTGGCCGCCACGCGCTGAAGTAGCTGCTCCATCGCGTCGGCCGCGTCGACACAGGCGGCGGCGGCGCTCACTCGCCCACGGACGCGAAACAGCGGTAGGCCAGAATCGATCGGCCCCACGTTGGACTGCGAGTTGAGGATGGCGAGTTCGCCCGTCCGTTCGAGGTAGTCCAGGCTTCCGGGGATGGCGTACGTGTCGCAAGCCGAGGCGCCCTCTTCGAGCAGGTGGAAGACCTCGTCCGTGCTCGCGCCAGCCTTCGCAGCGCGCGCCGCAGCGATGCAGAGTGCACCGAGCCCCGCGGTCGAACGGCCGGGGCTGATCAGTTCGACGCGTTTGCCCTCGACCTGCACCCGGCGGACCGCGACCTCTGCGGAGACGCGCGTATGCGACGAGCCGACCGACTGGGAGACGCAGATCAGGTCATCCGCCAGCGGCGCGGCGGCTCGAAGGGCGGATTCGATGTCATCGGCGGCCACGCCTTCGACGTGGGCAGTCGCGCCAGCTGCGAGCGCGGCGAAGAACTCCACCGCAGTCTGGTCGCCGGTCAGGTGATGGCGGCCGGCGAGGTCGTAGCCGAGGGGCGCGAGGGTCAGGCCGAGTTCCGCCGCCAACGCCGGCGGCAGGTCGATGGAGGCGTCCGAGACGAGGGCGACGTGTTGCGTGGCTGGCCTCCTGGCGTGTGCATGCGGATTTCCGGGCGACACATCCGCAGCGCAGTAACCTATAATCCGCTCGCGCGTCCGTGTAAAGGGTATTTAGCGGCCAGCGAAGGAGAAGGCGATGAAGTTCGGCATTTTCTACGAGCACTCCGTCAGCCGTCCGTGGACCGAGATCTCGGAATGGCGGGCCTATCACCAGGCGCTGGAGCAAATCTGCCTCGCCGACGAACTGGGTTTCGACCAGGTGTGGGAGGTCGAACACCACTTCCTCGAGGAGTACAGCCACTCCTCCGCGCCGGAGGTCTTCCTCGCGGCGGCGGCAACCATGACGAAGAACATCCACATCGGCCAGGGCATCGCCCTCTGTCTGCCTCCGGTCAATCACCCCGCGCGCGTGGCGGAGCGGGCGGCGGCGCTGGACATCATCTCCAACGGGCGGCTCGAATTCGGCACCGGGCGGGCGGCCACGTGGACCGAGCTGGGCGGCTTCCGCGTGAAGCCCGACGACACCAAGGAGATGTGGGACGAGGTGATCCGCGCCATCCCGCGGATGTGGACTCAGGAGACCTTCAGCTGGAAGGGCAAGTACTTCGAGATGCCCGAGCGGTGCGTGTTGCCGAAGCCGGTGCAGAAACCGCACCCGCCGATGTGGGTGGCGGTCTCCAGCCCGGAGACCGCGATCCAGGCGGCCGAGCGCGGCATGGGCCTGCTCGGCGTCTCGCTGGGTACGCCGGAGGAGTATGCCCAGCGCATCCGCGACTACCGCCGCATCATCCAGGACTGCGAGCCAGTCGGGAAGTTCGTCAACAATCAGGTCAACGGTGTGGGCTGGATGTACTGCGGCGAATCGGACGAAGAGGCCTTCCGGCTCGGCGGCGCAGGCGCGGGCGCGTTCATGAACGCGGCCGCGCACCTGACCGGCGTCGGTTCGGTCTACCCGAGCCCGGCCTACGGCGCCCAGGCGAGCGCCATCCAGCTGCGCACGCGCCCAGGAGACGTCGCCGGCCCCGTCCAGCAGAGCACGCCGATCGGGTCGCCGCAGACCGTCATCAACGCCCTGCGCAAGTGGGAGGAGATCGGCGTCGACCGCATGGTGTTCCTCGTGAACTTCGACCAGGTGATCCCGCACGCGAAGATCCTGGAGTCGTTCAAGCGTTTCGCGCGCGAGGTGATGCCTGCCTTCGCGGAAGCGCCGAAAGCCTCGCTCACACGCGTCCCCGACTTCGCCGCCGTGGAGAACATGCGCGTGCTGGAGACGGCGGCCGCGGCCGGAGGCGCTTGAGCGCGGGCGGCCGGGACGTGGGGAGCCGACGCCCCGGGCGCGAGTGGCCTGATCCGTGCCGCGACCGTGAGGGAGCCGCCGCTCGCGGCGACACATCCGCGGCGGCTGCTCCGGTTCCCGCCCGTCTGGGGATGCCTGAGTTGGTTCACCTGGCGGCGCTCACTTACGTTCGCGGTGCGGACAGGGAGTCCGTACACAAGATCAGACGCACCCCGGGACGGAGGAGTTGAGACAATTCGGTCGGGCTGCGGTAGTCTTGCCACCCGGCCCGGGCCAACCCCGGCAGATGGATTTGGAGAAGTGCACATGGGACTGAAGAACCCTGCGTGGTACCGCGAATCGCTCCGTGACGGCCGCGTCACCTACATCGCCGGCGAGGCCGTGCCGGACGTTACCAAGAACGCCTGGTTCGACACGGCCATCCGGAACACGGCCGACGACTACGTCTACGACGACCCCGCAACGAAGGACGTCCGTGTCTACGAGACGGAAGACGGCGAACTCGCGCACCGCATCTACCAGATCCCGACAAGCGTCGACGACCTCGAGAAGCGGATCCAGCTCTCCCACATCACGAGCATAAGCACCGCCGTCTCGGCCGTACTGATGGCGCTCTACAACATCAAGGACCAGGTCGCGAAGGTAAACGGCCAGTACGCCGAGAACATCGAGCGCATGTACAAGTACTGTCGCGACAACGACCTCCGGGCCGACCAGTGCATCACCGACGCAAAGGGCGACCGTTCGCGCCACCCCAAGGACCAGGACGACCCGGACCTCTACACGCGTATCGTCGATAAGAACGCCGACGGCATCGTTGTTTCGGGGGCGAAGCTCCACATCAGCGGCGCCAGTCTCGTGCACGAACAGACGATCATGCCGACCAAGGCCATGGGACCTGGCGAAGAGCAGTGGTCGGTCTCCTTTTCCATCCCCACGAACACGCAGGGCGTGAAGATCATCAACCGCGCCTACGCACGGCCGGGCCTGAGCGAGATGGACTACCCCATCAGTTCGAAGCACAACGCGCCCGAGGGCTTCGTCGTCTTCGAAAACGTGCTTGTCCCCTGGGACCGCGTCTTCCTCGCGGGCGAACCACAGCTCGCCGGCGTCCTCGCCCATTCGCTCGGCCTCTGGGAGCGCGTCGGTGGGCTGATCGCGATGGTGGAGCGTTCGCGCCTGCTCGTTGGCACGGCCCAGCTCCTCTGCGAGATGAACGGCATCCACAAGGCCTCGCACATCCAGGAGAAGATCTCCGACCTCGTCTTCTATGCGGAGATGCTGCGCATGTCGCTCGACCACGCCGTGCGCAACTACAAGGTCACGGAGACGGGCATGGTCTACCCGGACCCGATGGCGGTGAACGTGGGCAAATTCTACGGCGCGAACAACTGGCACCTGATGGTGCAGAAGCTGCACGACATGAGCGGCGGGCTCGTGCTCACTCTCCCCACGGAGGCGGACTACCGCAACGAGGAGATGACGAAGACGCTCGAGAAGTACCTCCACACCCGCAACGATGTCGTCGTCGAGGACCGCATGCGCGTCTACAACCTCATCCGCGACCTCACCGCCGACTCGTACGGCGGCTGGGAGCTGGTGACCACGATCGCCGCCGGCGGTGGGCTCGCCGCCCAACGCATCGTCACGATGCGCGAATACGACCTCGATGGGGCAAAGGATGTCGCCCGCGCCGCCGCGGGCATATCGCGGAATTAGGGCCCTCACCCCCCGCCCCCTCTCCCGACTTCGCGGGCGAGGGGGAGCTAGACACGAGCCGTGCGCGTTAGCAAGCGGGCCGTCTCGACCAACCTGAAGCGCCAGCACGGTCCGGCAGCCGGAAGCCCCGGTCGTCTGGCATCCTGATGCAACCCGCTCCGTGACCGTCGCGGTTCGGACACAGGCAGCCGAATCAAATCCGAACCGCGCGCGTGAGCAAGCGGGTTGTATCCGCAACCTGAGCCGCCGGCAGGGCCGGGCGCCTCGACCGAGCTG
>JAYUAG010000141.1:0-12603 GCA_043741475.1 Thermoflexaceae bacterium
GTCGTTCAGTGCCGCCAGGTAGACCGGCACGGGGTGCGCGGCCGGCCCACGCAGTGAAGCGCCACGGATCTCGAAGGCGCCGCTGCTCTTCACGCGCTCTCCCGCGACGAATCTGCGGAAGAGGCTCACGTACTCCCGTGTGGTGACCAGGGGCTCCTGGAAGGGCAGCCCGTGCCAGCCTTGCACGATCGCTGGCGTGCTCGTGCCGAAGCCCGCCGCGACCCGCCCGCCCGAAAAGTCCGCGAGCGACTGAAACGTCATCGCCGCGAGGAACGGGCTCCGTGTGTAGGTCGAGACGATCCCTGTCGAGAGCTTGAGCGTGGTGGTCGCGGCGGCGCACGCGGTCAGCACCGAGACCGCGTCCGGGCCCTGGACCTCGGTCACCCAGCCACTCTCGTACCCTAGCCGCTCGACTTCGACCGCGGTCGCCACATGGTCCGCGATTCTTGCGCCGGTGAGCGCCACACCCTTGAAGACCATCGCCAGTTACTCCCGGCGGACCTGGCCGCGCGAGGCACTATGCCACAGTCTGATGGCTGCGGTCAGGCCTTCCGCTTCGGTCGCGGTTTCACCCAGCTGCGCGACATCATCCAGCGCACCGCGAACCGTGAAAATCCCCAGCCCAGCAGGCTCGAAACCCCTAACAAGGATACAAGCTGCACCGTGTTGTTATTCGTTGCCGCGGTGGCTATCCCTGCGAACAGCCCGATGAAAGCGCCCACGGCGAAGGCGAAGTACACCGGGAAGGTCAGCCACTTCCATTCTGGCAGGGGCGTCGGGCCCGTTATCGCCTTCGTTTGCGCTCGACTGGAGCCGGCCTCCTGACTCGCCCGCGCGAGTTCCGGCCGGGGGACGTTCGACTTCCGGCGCCGCCGATTGTTCGTGCTCATCCTGGTATCCCATTCTTCAGCCGGAAAGCCATGTCGCAGCGCAAGCAGAGGGGCACGACATCGCGGCCGAGCAGACTGCGGAATCCTATCTCGTGCGTGCCGCAAGCGATGCCCTGCTCCGGAATGCGCGCGTCGGGGAAGTGGAATCGGCCACCGCAATCAGCGCACACGAGGATGCTCCGCCGGCCTAACGGCTCCTTGCATTCGCAGCAACGCGCGTCGTTCATGGCGCGTGGCTATCCCGAAACGCGACGACGTCGCGCCGGATGAAGAGGTGCACGCCCGTCCCTGTGCGCCGGTGCCGAATCGCGCCGGACGACGCAGCCGCCTCGAGCTCGCCTGTGTCAACGTGGGCGAGCGCAGCCGCCTCCTCGATATCGAGCACATCGTCGAGCGAGGCCGTCGGTTCAGGGTTGAGGCAGACATTGCAGGCGAACTCAAGGGCGAGGTGCTCCTCGTTGATCCAGACGAGGCCGCAGTCCGCCTCCTCCTGGTCCGTGCGCTGGTTGAGGTGATAGGCGCGCCCGCAGTTCCCGCACCACGCCTCCCGCTCGGGCGCGACCGGAAGGGCGCAAACGCAACACACGAGGGTCTCGGCCATAGCGCGAATGCTAGCGCAGTTTCCAGCTTGCGGATCGGCCGGGAGTTGAACCACGGAGACGCGAAGATCCCACAAAGCGCACAAAAGTGTCCGGTCGTGGGAGCCTTTGTTTTACCTTTGATCCGCCCTGGCCCGCCGCTCCCCGCCGGGTACGCGAGTTCGCTCATCGAGGTATGCCGGCCGCACTCGTGTGACCGGTGGCTTCGGTATTTCGACGTGCACCGAGGTCGCAGCTGAAGCAAAGGGGTCGGCTCCGCCGAGCGGCGTCCAGATCAGGTACGTCCGCTGCAATCGGAAAGTTGATCTCGAACAGGACGGTCTCGCGGGACGACAATGGCGAAAGACCGTCACACGGGAGCCGTCGCCCCGTTGGCTCCGCGATGGCGCGGCCCGCGCCGGACAGCACAAGCAGCTGGAGGAACGGCGAGCAGTACTCGGCAACGGCGAGCGGCCGGCCAGTCGAGTTAGTCAAGCGGAGCACGTAGATGAGCGTTTCTCCGGGCGCCACCTTCGACGGCGCCGCGAGCTGCGTCTCATTGCGCGCGTCGTCGCCGATTGCTGTGCGATAGAAGTTCGGCGGGGTGGCGGACATGCGGCTGGCGCCAACCCCCACGCTGGCACAGACGCTATAGACGAAGCTGCCCACGTACGAGAGCGTGGCCACGCCCCGCGACGTCTGGCAGGTGTAATCGGACTTCGTGGAAGGCACTGTAACCGCCGGGGCAGGAATCCAGGGACGACGGCCACCTGGGCTGGAGCGCGGCGCCCTGGGAATCCGGATGTGTGCGCTAAACGGCGCTGTCGTTGGCGTGAGCAGGATGTCCGGCCCGGCCGGATTGGGCACGCCCGGTCTCGTCACGATCGGCGTCGGGACACCGTCCCGGCCAAGGATCCCGCCTCTCGAACGTTTTGTACATTCTTCGGTTGGGACGCTGCTTTCGCGGTGCGCCTTCGTGCGCCTTCGCGTGAACTTTGCGTCTTCGCGGTTTCGCCCGCCCTTGACTCGCCCGTCTTCGCCTCTATACGATTAACAAACCTTAGCATTTCTGCCTTGCGGAAGGGCAGAGCAGGCCCGGAGGTCGTGTGCCGTCCGCTGCTGCCCCTGTTCCCGCGGACCTCATTGAGCGCCTCGGAGTGCGTCCGCTCCCGCCGGATCTCCTGGCGCAGGCGCTCACCCACGCTTCCTACTTGAACGAGTCTGGCGCAGAAGCCGAATCGAACGAGCGCCTGGAGTTCCTCGGCGATGCGCTGCTCGGCATGGTCATCGGCCACGAACTCTTCCGCCGCTACCCCGGCGCGGGTGAAGGCGAACTCACACGCATGCGCGCCGACCTCGTCCGCGGCAGCACGCTTTCCACCGTGGCGATTCGGCTCGCCCTTGGCGACCACATCGTCCTTGGCAAGGGCGAAGAGGGCGCCGGCGGCCGCACGCGCGACCGCAACCTGGCGGGAGCGCTCGAAGCGCTGATCGGCGCCGTCTACGTCGCCCATGGCTATCGCGTCTCCCGTTCGCTGATCACCCGGCTGCTCGCGCCGGAACTCGTCCAGCTGCGCCGCGACGGCAGCCAGATCGACCCCAAGTCCGCCCTCCAGCACATCATCCAGGCGAAGTGGCACGAGCCGCCGAACTATGTGACGGTAGAAGAGGTCCCCGATGGTGCGGGCCGGCGGTTCGCCGTCGATGTCCGGGCCGCCGGGGCCACCCTCGGGCGGGGCGAGGGCAGCAGCAAGCGTGAGGCACAGCAGGAAGCCGCTCGTGCGGCGATAGCACGCCTCGCCTCTGAAGCCGAGGGTTAAGCGCATGTACCTCAAGAAGCTGTCCTTCCAGGGTTTCAAGAGCTTCGCCAACCGCACGAACTTCGAATATACGGGCGGCATCACCGCCGTCGTTGGCCCCAACGGTTCGGGCAAGAGCAACGTCGCCGACGGCATCCGCTGGGTGCTGGGCGAACAGAGCATCCGCCTGCTCCGCGCGAAGAAACAGGAAGATGTCGTCTTCGCAGGGACGAAGGAACGCCCCGCCGTGGGCATGGCCGAAGTCCTGCTCACCCTCGACAACTCCGACCACTGGCTGCCGCTCGACTTCGCAGAGGTCGAGATCGGCCGCCGTGTCTACCGCAACGGCGATTCCGAATACCTGCTCAACGGCTCACGCGTCCGCCTCAGGGATATCGCCGACCTCCTGATGAAGGGCGATGTCGGCCAGAACAGCTACACGATCATGGGCCAGGGCCTCGTCGATGAAGTCCTCTCGATGACGCCGGAAGAACGCCGCGGTTTCCTCGATGAAGCGGCCGATGTGAAGCGTTTCCGCGTCAAGATCAACGAGGCCCAGAACCGCCTGGCCGCGACCCGCGAGAACATCGAGCGCGTCTCTCTGATCGTCACAGAACTCGAACCGCGGGTGGCGCAGCTTGGCCGCCAGGCTGAGCGCGCAGGGGAACATTCCCGCCTCTCAGCCGAACTCACGGACCTCCTTCGGGGCTACTTTGGCCACCGCTGGAATGAAACCCAGAACACACTCGTCCGCTCACGTGCCGCCCTCGATCAGTACAGCGCCGAATCCCAGGCGTCCGCCGAGCGCGTCACTGCTCTGCGCGACCAACTGCGCGCTCTCGGCGAAGAGATCCGCAAGCGCCGCGAGGCGATCGGCCGCCGCGATTCCCGTAACCTCGAACTGGAAGGCCGCATCAACGCGACCGGGCAGGCGATCGCGCTAGACCGTGAGCGCCACAGCATGGTCACGGGCCGTCGCGCCGAGCTGCACGCCGAGATTGAAGCGATCGAGTCGGAGAAGCTCGGGCTTGCCTCCATCGACGTGGGCGAAGGCCGTCGTGAAATCGAAATCGCCGAACAAATGGACGAAGTAAAAGCCTCCGTCACCCAGGCGCGCGAAGCCCTTGACCTGGTCGAGCGCGACTATGCCGCCGCCCGAAGCCGGCTGCAGGAGCTGCGTGACGGCGCCGAGGCCGATGGCCGCCGCGCGCGCGCCATGCTCACCGATATCGACCGCGCGAACGAGCGCCTGGCGAACCTCACGACGGAGGCCGAAAACGCCACTCCGAAGCGCCGCCAACTGGTTGCGGAGCTGAAGGCCTATGGCGAGCGATTTCTGGAAGTCGCCGGCCGTGTGGCCGAAGCCGAAGCCGACCTCGACGCGACCCGCGAGGGCGCCCGCTACACCCGCGAACGCTACGCCCGCGTGGCCGACGAGATGCGCATCTACGAAGAGACAGCGAACCAGGAATTGCGCGAACTCGACCATCTTGAAGGGCGCCTCGACGCTCTCCGCCGCGTGCAGGCGGAGCACGACGGGGTCGCCGCCGGGACGCACGCCGTGCTCGCCGCGGGCCAGGCGTTGATCGACGGCGTTGTCCCCGGTTCGCTCGGCGAACCGCCCGAAGTCGCGGGGGTGATCGGCCTTGTGGCGCGCCAGATGCGCGTCCCCGGCGGCCTGGAGGCGGCGATCAACGCCGCCCTCGAAGGCCGCCTTCACGCCATTGTGGTCTCCTCCGAAGAGGCCGCTCTCGCCGCGATCGCACTCCTGCGCGACCGCCGCCAGGGTCGCGCCCAGTTCATCGCCCTCGACCTCTACCGCCACAGCTATCCGCTGAACCTGCAGAAAGAGCGCGGCGTCGTCGGCGTCGCCTCGAAGCTCGTGCGCTGCGAAAAAGCGATGCAGCCCCTGATCGATACGCTCCTCGGCCGCGTGATCGTCTGCGAAGATGTCCCCACCGCGCAGCGTATGTCCCGCCGCTCGCTCGGCACGTGCGTCACCCTCGATGGCACCTACTTCGAGGCAAGCGGCGTCCTCTCCGGCGGCGCGACGGGCGCCGATGAAGGCCCCTTTGTCCGCCAGCGCGAACTCGGCGAGCTCCCGGACAAGATCGCCTCGCTGCGCGAACGCAGCGCCACCAGCCGTCACCAGCTCGACGAGGCTCGCGCCGCCGCCAAACGCCTCTCCGACGAGGCGCGCGAAGCGGAAACGCTCGACTCCACCGTCCGCCGCAACCTCGATGGCGCTCGCGCCGAGTTCGAACGCGAACGCAGCCGCTTCCACCGGCTGCGCCGCGAAATGGGCGCCTTCCGCAGCCGCCTCTCCGAGGTCGCCCGCGACAACCATCGTCAGCGCGAGCAGGTGACTGGCCTGCGCGCGACGCTCGCTGAAGTCGAAGCGCGGCGGGACCAGCGCCAGTCTGGTATCGCTGCCGTCGAGGAGGAGCTCAAGTCCGTCACCGCGCGCCGCGAGACCCAGCTCCGCGCCGTCTCCGAAGCCGGCGCGCGGCTGGCCGCGGTGGAAGGGGAACGGCGCGCCCTGCTTGCCATTCGCGAACAGCACGAAAAGGCCCTCGATCGGCTCGCCAACCAGGTCAGCGCCCGACAGCTCCAGCTGCGCAACCTCGAACTCGAAACCTCCGTGATCGACGAACGGCTCGCGCGTCTCGCCCGCGAACTCGATGCCGCTCGTGCCGAGACCGCCGCCGCCGCTGGCGAAGCCGCCCCCGACCACGACGAACTTCATCGCTTCGAGGCCCACGAGCGGCAGGTGCAGGAAGCCTACAGCGACGCCCAGTCCTCCTCGTTGGAGGTGGACCGCCGCCGGCTGGATCTGGAGAGCGAGGTTGCGCGCGCTGAGTCCCAGCTCGAGAGTCTCCGCGGCGAGATGGAACGCGAAGGACTCGCCGCGGACCGCGCCGGCAACATTATCAGCCTCGATCAGTCTCCGGCGCCGTTCGAGTCCGTTGAGTCGCCCGTGATCGCGGGTGCGGCGCTGCTTCACCCCGATGAGACGCGCGCGCAGGTCGAGGAGATCCGCCGCCGCATCCGCCGCCTCGGGCCCATCAACGCGGAGGCGCCTGAGGACTATCGCGAGAGCAAAGAGCGCTACGAATTTCTTAGCGGCCAGCTCCAGGACCTCGCCGACGCGGAGGCCCAGTTGCGGGAGGCGATCGCCGAATTGAGCGTCGAAATCCGCCAGCGCTTCGGCGTCACCTTTGAACAGGTGAATCGCGCCTTCGGCGAGTACTTCACCTCGTTCTTCGGTGGCGGCTCCGCCAGCCTGCTGCTCACCAACCCCGACGACCCCGCCGAATCGGGCATCGAAATCGAAGCCCAGCCCGCCGGGAAGCGGATCAAGAGCCTCAGCCTTCTTTCCGGCGGCGAACGCTCGCTCACGGCGGTGGCGTTGCTCTTCGCGCTTCTGACCGTGAACCCGGCGCCGTTCTGCGTGCTCGACGAGGTGGACGCAGCGCTGGACGAAGCGAACGTGGCGCGCTTCTCCTCCGCGCTTACAAAGCTCGCGGAGAAGACGCAGTTCATCGTCATCACACACAACCGCAAGACCGTCGAGGTAGCGGACGCGATCTACGGCGTCTCGATGGGTCGCGATGGCGTATCGAAGGTCCTCTCCCTGCGTCTCTCCGACATCCCGGCGGACTCTTAACCGCGCCCATCGTCCGCGCTAACCGGTAGGCGCGGCGCGCAATACCATCGATCGCGGGGAGCGGAAACCTCGGAAGGAGTTAGGCCTTGCGGTTTTGGCGCAAAGCAAAAGAGGACTCTGATGGCGCCGTCGCCGTTGCCGAAGCCGTCATCGGCGGACCCACGGCCGAGGAGCAGGCGGAACTTCACCAGCAGACCGAGAAGGCGCTCGAACGTTCGCGCCGCGGCTTCTTCGGACGCATCGGCGGCCTTTTCGAGCGCGCCGACTTCGATGACGACCTCTGGGACGAACTGGAGGAGATCCTCGTCGCCTCGGATACGGGGATGGCGACGACGGCGGCGATCCTCGGCAACGTACGCAAACGCGTGAAGGACGAAGGCGCGAAGCAGTCCGCCCGCGTCCGCGAACTCCTCGGCGAGGAGCTCATCGCCACCCTCGAGGCGCCCCGTGGAGCGCCGCTCGCCTGGGAACGGGACCATCCCCCGGCGCGCATCGTCCTGCTGGTCGTCGGCGTGAACGGCGCGGGCAAAACGACCTCGATCGCGAAGCTCGCACACGCCTTCAAACAGGACGGCGCAACGGTCATCCTCGGCGCCGCCGATACCTTCCGCGCCGCCGCCATCGAACAGCTGAAGATCTGGGGCGACCGCGCCGGCGTCCGCGTCATCGCCCACCAGCCCGGTTCCGACCCGGGCGCAGTGGTGTTCGATACGCTCACGGCCGCCGAGGGCGCCCGCGCCGATTTCGTCATCGTCGATACGGCCGGCCGCCTCCACACCAAGGCCAACCTCATGGAGGAGCTGAAGAAGATCAACCGCATTGTCCAGCGTACGGTCCCGGACGGCCCGCACGAGACCTTCCTTGTGCTCGATGCGACCACGGGCCAGAACGGCCTGATTCAGGCGAAGACCTTCGCCGAAGCTGTCGGCGTGACCGGCATCGTCCTCGCCAAGCTCGACGGCACGGCGAAAGGCGGCATCGCCTTCGCCATCGCTCACGACCTCGGAATCCCCGTGCGGTACATCGGTACGGGCGAGAAGATCGGCGACCTTGCCCCCTTCGATGCGCGAGAGTTCGTCACCTCGCTCCTCGGATGAGATGGCGCGGGCGGGCGGGAGGAGGTGACCGCTGATGGACGTGATCGCCTTCTGGGCTGTGTCGCTGCTTATGGGTGTGCTCGCTCTGCCGATCGCCTTCACGCTCCTGCGCCGCCTGCCGGACGCGGGGGTGGCGTTCGCGATGCCGCTCGGCGTTGTGCTCGCGGGGTACGCTTACTTCATCCTGCGCGTCCTCGATGTCGTGCCATATGGACGCGGCGGCTTCCTCGCAGGCCCCGTCGTCCTCGCGCTCGTCTCCGCCGCCTGCGTGGGTCGCGACCATCGCTTCCGTTCCACCCTGCGACGCTCGCTGCCATCGCTAATTATGGTGTTCGGACTCTTCACGGCGCTGTTCTTCGCCTTCGTCTCCTACCGCTCATATGTCTCCGAGATCGGCGGCACGGAGCAGCCGATGGACTTCATGTATCTAAACACCGCCCTCACCTCGAAGGACTACCCGCCCGAAGACCCCTGGTTCGCGGGGGAGAAGGCGAGCTACTACTACTTCGGCTACGTGCAGGTCGCTCAGCTAACGGCACTCTCCGCAGTCCCCGCTTCGACGGGGTACAACCTTGGGCTCGGCTACACCTTTGCTGCCGCTGGTGTTGCCGCGGCGTCGCTCGCCTTCGCCTTCGTGCGCTGGTCCGGGGGCGCCACATCGCGCCGTTGGGCGATGCTTGCCGGCGGCCTCGCCGTGGGGTTCCTGCTGTTCGTCGGCTCCCTCTCGGCGCCGTTCGAATGGGCCGCCAGCCGTGCCCACACCGACCGCGGTCTCTACGAGTCTTTCGGCCTCGAGTGGATGATCCCCTGCCCCGCAGGCGTCAGCCCAACGGCAGAGCAGGATTGCTACACCGGCGCAATCGCGCCGCGCAGCACCGCCTGGTACCCCACCGAGTTCTGGTTCTGGTGGCGCGGCAGCCGCATCATCCCCAACACCATCACGGAGTTCCCCTTCTTCAGCTTCCTGCTCGGCGACCTTCACCCTCACGTCATGTCCATCCCCCTCGTGCTGCTTGCGCTTGCGCTGGCGATGAACGCCTGGCGCGGCCGCCGGGTGTTGGACTTCGCCATCCACCGGCGCGAACCGCTCGCGGGCGTGCTTGACGCACTCATCGTCGGCGCGCTGGCCTTCACGAACGCCTGGGACGTGCTGACGTTCAGCGGCCTGCTCGCGGTCGTGGTGTTCTCTCGCAACCTTCGGCGGTCGCGATTCCGGCCGGCGGTGCGCGGCGCGGCGGGTTATCTGCTGCCCCTCGCCGCACTTGCCTACATCGCCTATCTCCCCTGGTGGGTCACCTTCAGCTCCCAGGCCAACGGCTTCTTCCCCTACATCGGCGCTGGAACGAGGCCCGCACACGCGCTCCTTCAGTTCGGCGTGCTCGTCTTCGCCTCGGCCCTGCTGCTCACGCAGTTCCGGAGCCGCCTTCCCTTCAGCCGCGCGGCCGAGACCGCCGTCAACATGCTCTGGCTGCCGTTGCTGCCGCTGCTTGCCTGGCTCGCGCTGACCGTCGCCCGCGGCGAACTCCAGCACGGCGTCGATGCTCGCGGCGCGGGCGGCTGGCTCACGCTAACCGTCTACGCCATCTTTGTCTGGTTGCTCGGCACGGCCTTCGCGATCCTGTCCCGGGAGAACGCGACCGAAGGCGCGGCCCGCCGCGCCTTTGCCCTCGCGGCCGGATTCGCGGCCCTCGGCGGACTGTTGTTCTATGGGGCGGAACTCTTCTATATCGGCGATGTCTTCCGTGGGGTCACGCCACGGCTCAACACCGTCTTCAAGCTCGGCTACCAGGCATGGCTGCTGATGGCCGTGGCCGGGGCCGCCGGGCTCGCCCTGGCGCTGCGTTTCCTCTGGGAAGAGCGGCGGGCCGCCGGGTTGCTAGCGCTCCCGGTCGCCGCGCTCGCCGTTGCTGCGCTCATCTATCCCACGCTTGCAATCGCCAACCGCACCGACGGGCTTACGCGCGCGACCGAGCTCGATGGACTCGCGTTTCTCGCGCGCGATAGACCCGACGAATACGCTCTGATTCGCTGGATGGAAACGAACGTTGCCCCCGGAGACGTCGTGGTGGAGGCTACCGGCCGCCAATGGCGCACCGGCCAGGACGGCCGCCTCGGCCTCGCGCCCGGCGGCTCCTCGATCGACTACGGCGAACCGGGGCGCTTCAGCGCGCGCACCGGTAGGCCCGCCCCCATCGGTTGGCCTGGCCACGAACTCCAGTGGCGCGGCGATAGCCCCGCCACGCAGGCTGAGATCGCCCGCCGCAGCGACCTCGTCGACCGCGTCTACGTCTCCGCCAATCCCGACGACGCACTCGCCGCGCTCATCGACCTGGGCGCTCGCTACGTGATCGTGAGCGGGTTGGAACGTGCCCGGTACGCCACCGACCCCGTCGCCACGCTCTCCCGCACGCTTAGCGTTCGCTGGCAGAGCGGCGATACTGTGCTCTTCGAAGTGCCCCGCTCCGTGGTGCGCGGCTCGTGAGCTTCGCCATCTCGCCGATCGCCGACATTCCCCAACGCCCCGCTCTGACCATCTCTGTCGCGACGGTCGTGTGGTTCACGGCCGGGGCGCTCTTCGTCGCGCTGCGGGCCGGCGCTGCTCTGTCGCTCCCCGTCAGTGGCCCTGAACTCGTCCATCTCTCCGGCGCCTGGCAGGCCCGCATCGGCCAGGACGACGACCGCTTCATCCCGACGTTGTTCCAGGCGCTGAGCGCGGGCCTCCTCCACCTCAGCTCCTCCGAGATGCCCGCGCGTTGGCTGGCGGTCGCGGCGTCCGCGGCTGTCCCCGTTGCGCTCTACCGGCTCCGCCCGGCGCTGAGCGAGGGCGGTGCTCTGGTCGCGCTGGCGTTACTGGCGATTGACCCCGCCGGCATTCTCTTTGGCGCGACCGCCAGCGCGATGGCGTTCGACACGGCGATCGCGACCTGGCTGCTGGTTGCGGTGGTCGAGCGCTGGCGACGCCCCGCCCCGCTGGTCGTCCTCGGCTTCCTCGCGGCATCCGCAGGCGCGCTGGCGCTTCCCCTCGCGCTCGCGTGGTTCGTCCTGCGCCTCCTGAACCGGCAGGGGACGGCGCGTGGGCGCGCGATCCCGTCGTCACAAACGCTCGCAGTCGCCGCCGGGGCACTGGCGGCGCTCGTCCTGGCCTCGTTCGGATTCGGCGCTGGCTGGCAAGGGCTCACGATCCCTGCCGTCCGCCTCGTCGCGGCGAGCAGCGAGCAGCGCTGGGCAGGCCCCCCCGCGTACGACCTCGCCTTCCTCTACCTTCTGCCCCTCGTCGCTGGTGGTCTTGCCTCGCTAGCCGCGGGCGCCCTGCGCGGGCGCCGCCGCGAGGCTGACACGTCCGAACGCCTGCTTGTCGGTTGGGTCACGGTCGCGCTGGCCTGGACTGTCCTCACCCTCGGCGACCACAGTCCCCTGCCCCTGGCCGGCGCGACCCTTCCCCTTGCGTTGCTCAGCGGACCTGCTATCGTCCGCGGCTTGAGCGCCGCCGGGCGAGCGGACTGGTCGCTCGCCCGGTTTACCATCCCGCTCGCACTCGTCTTTTTCACGCTCGCCGGCGCAATCGTGCTCGATTGGGCGAAGCTGGAACGCACGGGCAGTGGCAGCGAGGTCTTCCGCGTCTTCGTCTTCGGCCTTGGCGGCGCTGCTCTCCTCGGTTTTCTTGTCGCCAGCCGCGCGACGCTGGCAACGCTGGTCCCGCTCGGCGTCGTGGCCGGGCTCATCTGGCTCGCCCCCGGTACCGCCGGGGTCGTGACCGGTGGCGCGAGCGAACCGTTGCTCACGCCGCTTAGCCCGCGGCAAGCGCGCGACCTCCGCGCCTTCGCCCTCGAAGCGCGCGCCGCCGGCGGCCCGATCGTTATCCACCCGTCGCTCTACCCTGAGGCGACGTGGCCCTTCCGCGATTCGGGGGAGCTTGTCGTCTCCACGGCGGCGATCGCGAACGCTTCGATCATCATTTGGCCGGCGGACAGCCCTCCACCCGACGGATTTCGAGCAGTCGATGGTAAGTGGGCCTTAACGCGCGAACTCAGAACTCCTACCGCAGACCTCCTTGATTACCTTCACTGGTTGGTGGAGCGGAATACACTGGCAGCACGGCCGGGTCGCGTGGCCGTCTATATGAGGTCGCCATGACGGTTGGTTCCCTTCCCGCACGCGACGCATTCCGCGCGAACCCCCTCGAGCGTGTGCTCGCCGCGCGCATCCCGCTCACGCGTGAGATCGCGGCGTACTTCGTGCTCTTCACGTCGGGCATCGCCTTGCGCTTCTGGGACCTCGGTTCTCGCTCCTATCACCACGACGAGAGCATCCACGCGCAATGGTCCTGGAAGCTCCTCCAGGGCGACTACACGCACAGTCCGATCTTCCACGGGCCGTTCTACTATCACTTCCAGGCCGGGATCTTCGGTATTTTCGGGGCGAACGACTACACGGGACGGCTCGGGGCGGCCATCGCGGGCGCGGGGATCATCTTCCTGCCGTTGCTGCTGCGGCGCTGGCTCGGCTTCGCGGGCACGCTGGCGGCCGTCGCCTTCATCGCCTTCTCGCCCACCCTCGTCTATTACAGCCGCT
>JAYUAG010000142.1:0-5446 GCA_043741475.1 Thermoflexaceae bacterium
CCTGGAAAGACATCGGCGTCTTCGCGTTCCGAGGCCTGGCGCTGCTAACGGTGACGGCGCTCATCGCCGGGGTGATCGCCTGGTTCACGCGCCTGCGGCGGCACACGCGCGCGGCCGCGGACGACGGTGAACACGAGAACCTCGCAGGGGCGTTCTCTGCAGACCTGCGCGACCTCTTTGGGCGCTTCCGGCGCGATCGTAAGGCGGCGCCGGAATCGCCCTCGTCCGCGATCCGGCGGCTCTACCAGGAGATCGGCGCGAGCGCCGCGAGCACGGGGACGACGCGCGCTGCGAGCGAGACGCCGGAGGAGTTCGCGCCGCGACTCCACGCCGCCTTGCACACGTCCGTCACGAACGAGATAACGCAGGCGTTCGAGCAGTCGCGCTATGCGGGGCGGGAGCCCGATGCGCGGGCGGTGGCCGAATTGGAGCGGCGCTGGAAGGAAGCGGAGGAGTTCAGGGCCGTGCCGCGAGGTCGGTGAGCGTCGCCCAACCTTCGCCCCGGTCGACAATCATGGGCACCGCTGCGGAGGTGTCGCGGCGCAGCGCGAACTCCACATCGCCTGTGAGCCCGAGCTCGGCGAGGCGCCGCGCGTGGCGAGAGTGGCGTGTTGCCGCCGCCGCCCTGGCGCCCCGGACGCCACCAACGACGAGCGCCGCGCCGTCGCCCAACTCTGCCGTCGGGGAGTGGCCCTTCAGCGCCCGCACAATAGCGGCGGCTCCGAATGCATCCTCCAGGGAGAAGAGGTCTCCGCGCCCGTTGCCCGCACACACGATCTCGACTGCCGGGTAACGTGCCGCTTCGGCAGCGACCGCGGTCAGGTTCGCCAGCGCGCCCGCGAAAACGCGCGCGTCGGCGGGCGAACTACAAAGCGCCGCCGTGCCGTTGGTCGTGAACATCACCGCGCTCCGGCCAGCGAGCGACAGCGTCTCGGCTTCGGCGGGCGAATTTCCGTAGTCGAAATCGCCGGGCGGGAGACCGTTCACCTCGCCGAAAAGCATCGCGCCGCTGCGGTCGCGGAGCGCGCGGGCGAGTTCGATGTCCCCGGCGACGGTCAATTGGCGAAGGCCGCGCGCGAACAGGGTCGCGATCGTGGATGTGGCGCGGAACAGGTCAACGACGATCACGGCGTCGGGCTTACGCTCCCGCCGTTGCACCGGGATGAGGGCGACTTCGATGTATTCGACCACGGGCGAAGCATCGACGACGGGGAGGGAACGCGCATCCCGTGCTACGCTGGCGACGATGGATTCGCGGCCCGTCGGCATGTTCGATTCCGGTGTGGGTGGCCTATCGATCCTCGCTGCGTTTCAGCGCCTGGCGCCGCGTGAGCGCGTCATCTATTTCGCCGACACCGCCTGGTTTCCTTACGGCCCACGGCCCGCCGCGGAGGTGCGCAAACGCTCTTTCGCGGTCACGCAGCGGCTCCTTGAGGCCGGCGTGAAGATGATCGTCGTGGCCTGCAACACGGCTTCCGCGGCGGCGATCAGGGACCTGCGGGAAGCCTGGGATGTGCCGTTCGTGGGGATGGTACCAGGCCTGAAGCCGGCCGCTGCCCGCACGCGTAGCGGTCACGTCGCGATCCTGGCCACGCCCGGCACACTCGACGGCGAGCTCTACGCGAGGGTCGTCGAGGAATTCGGCGGTGGGGCGCAGGTGACTAACGTCGCCGGCGAAGGCCTGGCCGAGCTCGTCGAGCAGGGCGAAGCCGGTTCCGCCAAATGTCGTGCCGTCCTGCGAGAGCTGCTTGCGCCTGCCGTGAGGGCCGGCGCGGACACCGTCGTCCTCGGGTGCACGCACTATCACTTCCTCATGGAGCCGATCCTGGCGGAGTTTCCGGGACTGCAACTCGTCGATACGGCCGAGCCTGTTGCGCGGCGAGCGGCGCAGCTGCTGGTCGAAGCCAGCCTTGAGGCGCCGCACGGCGAGAACGGAGGGCTCGACCTGATCGTCAGCGGCGACCGCGGTCGGTTCCGCTCGGTGATGGCGCGGTACGGGTTCCCGGCGCCGGCCATCCCGGAGTTCGCACGGGTGGCGCCATGAAGGAGACGGCGTATTTTGCCCGCCTTGCCGCCCGCAGCCGTGAAGCCGGCACGCTCGTCTGCGTCGGCCTGGACCCGGACATCAACCGGCACCACGTTCAGGATGTGGCCCACTACCTGAACGCGATCGTGCGCGCGACGGCGCCGTTCGCGGCGGCCTTCAAGCCGAACATCGCCTTCTTCGAACAGCACGGCGTCGAAGGGCTGCGGCAACTGGAGAAAGTGATGGGCGCGATGCCTTCGGGCATCCCCGTGATCGGAGACATCAAGCGGGGCGATATGGGCAACACGGCGGAGGCGTACGCTCGCGCGGCCTTCGACTTCTGGGGCTTCGACGCGGTGACCGTGAATGGCTACCAGGGCCTCGACGCGGTCGCGCCGTTCCTGGCATACGAAGACCGGGGCGTGTACGTGCTCTGCCGCACGTCCAACCCGTCGTCGCGTGAGTTCCAGGAACTCCGGTTGGCGAACGGGCGGCAGCTGTTCGAGGAGGTGGCGCTGGTAGCCACCGGCTGGTCGCCGCGGGTGGGGCTGGTGGTGGGCGCGACGGCCCCGGAGGAGCTGCGGCGCGTGCGCGAACTCGTGCCCGCGGCTTCCATTCTGGTCCCGGGCGTGGGGGCGCAGGGTGGCGACCCTCGCGCGGTGATCGAGGCAGCGGGCGCGGAGCCGGGCTCTCTCGTGGTCAGCTCATCACGGGCGATTCTCTATGCCAGCGACGGCCCGGACTTCGCCGAGGCAGCGGCCAAGGCAGCGCGCGCGCTGCGCGATCAGCTTGCAGGAGCGGCGCTGTGATCCTGGAGGTGGCGGCCGGCGAGGTCTGGCGGATGCGCCGCAAACACCCTTGTGGGGGCTGGGAGTTCCGCGTGTACCGCACGGGCGCCGATATCGGCATCGAGTGCCTGACCTGTGGTCACCGGGTGATGGTCGAACGCCGACGATTCGAGAACCGCGCAAAGACCCGTGTCACACCAGTCTGACGCCGCTGTGGTCAGGCCGGGGGGTCTCCTTCAACGGCCGCCCTTCCGCCGCTATTCAGCGGCACGTTTCTTTGCGCGAGTGGCCCAGTATTCCGCAAACTTTGCGCTCGTCCTGCTGATCGTCGAAGAGACCGGCCAGGCTCTCTACAGCAGCCTGCTCGTGCTCGCGCTCGTCGTCCCCTCGACGGTCTTCGGCATCATCGCGGGCGTCGCTGCCGACCACTTGCCGCGGCGCGGGATCATCCTCCTTTTCGACCTGTGCCGGGCGCTCGTGTGCATCGCATTCATCCGTTACGGCGGCGGAGTAGCCTCGTTCTACGCCGTCGCAGTTGGCCTCTCCCTTGCAGGCGAGTTCTCGAACACGTCGATGGGCGCCATGGGGCCGATGCTCGTGGACCGCACTGAGTTTGCCCGCGCCAACGCCATCAACCAGGCGGTCGGCGGGGTGGCGCAGCTCACGGGCCTGGGAATCTTGACGCCCATCGCCCTGCGTCTCTTCGATAGCCCGGACACGCTGTTTGCGATCTGCGCGGGCCTCTTCGTGGTCTCCGCCCTGCAAGCCGTGGCGATCGGGCGGGTACGGCGCATTCATCGCGAGGAGGTGGGGTCCGCAGCCGATGCCGGCCGATTCTGGACCGTTGGCTGGCGGGCGTTGAGGAAGGACCGGCTGACGTGGCATGCCGCCGTCGAGCTGACGCTCATTTCGACGACGCTGATCATCCTGGGCGGGCTCATCCCTACCTTCATCCGCGAGGTGCTGGACCTGCCGGTGGATATCGGTGCTCTCATCCTGTCGCCAGCCGTGGTGGGCGTCGGGCTGGGGCTACGAGTTGCTTCGTTCCTTGCTCACCGCATCAGTCACGCGATCCTCAGTACCTTCGGGTTCGCCACTTTCGTCGTACTCCTGCTCGCGCTGGCGTTCGTCAACCAGGAGGCGGACTTCCTTGCCGGGTACGGCGCCTTCGCCTGGTTGGCTGACGTCAATATTGGCAACTTCGACGGTGGCGGATTGATGGCTATGGCGGTCATGGTGCCGCTGGGCTTCTCCTACGCGATCGTCGTCGTGGCCGCGCAGACATTGATCAATGACCGTGTGCCGCTGCAACTGCTCGGTCGAGTCGGGGCTACCCAGGGGGCGATGGCGGCGATCGCGTCTTCCGCGCCCGTGCTCGTTGCCGGTGTGCTTGCAGACGTCGTCGGCGTCGTGCCCGTGATGGCCGTGGTGGCGGCGCTCATCGGGGCCGCGGCCGTCGCCAACATTCGCCAGAAGCCGGCTTCCGAGACGCCGGTGGGCGCCGCGGGCACGTAAGGATGGGCGCTTGCTCATTGACTGCCTGATCCGGCGGCTCCTATCATCGGGCTAGCCCCCGAAAGGAGGGTGCTCGCGATGAAAGAGCTTTCGATAGAGAGCATCCGACTGAGCCTGATGAACTATCAGCGGGTCGTAATCCTTCGGGAGAAGGACGGCGAGCGCTATCTCCCGATCTGGATTGGCCCGGCCGAGGCGGATGCGATCGCGGTCCGGCTGCAGGGGGTGTCGGTTGCGCGGCCACTGACGCACGACCTGCTGCGGAACATGATCGAGACGCTCGGCGGCCGGGTGTCCCACGTGCTCGTCAACGACCTGAACAACGACACCTTCTACGCGCGCATCGTGATCGAGGTGAACGGCCAGACGGTGGAAGTGGATTCACGCACGTCCGATGCGCTGGCGCTGGCGGTGCGCGTGGACGTGCCGATCTATGCGGACGAATCGGTGCTCGACCGGGCGGGCGTGATCCTCGATGCGGAGTCTGAAACGGGCGATTCAGAGGGACTCGGGAAGCCCGTGGACCCGGCCGAGCTGGAACGGCTGGGCGCCTTCAAGGACTTCATCGAAGGGCTCGACCTTTCCGATTTCGACCAGCGCAAACGGTAGCTCGCAATCTCCGAAATGCGCTTGCGTATTTCGTCACAATCATCGACGATACGGCCGGTTGAGCCCGGACGACCCGGGGGGAGGCGATGAAAAGCACGGCGGTCGGCAACGCTGCCTACCTGCTTGAAATCGGGTGGTTCTTCGGGACTGCCATCCTCGTTGGGGTGCTCACGGGCGTCTGGGTCGATTCCCGGACCGGCCACGAACCACTGTTCACCCTGATCGGGATCGTCCTCGGGCTCGCGGTAGCGCTCTACGGTGGCTTCCGCATGCTCCTGTCCTACATGCGACGTTTCGGTGGTGATCCGCCGGCAAAGGGGCCACGGTGAAGCAGGTCAAGATCCTTGGCATCGCGGTCGTGGTCATCGCCTTCATCGGCCTTGGCCTCTTCGTTGCCAAAGGCCCCCAGCCCGAAATCGTCGTCCCTGCCGAAGTGATTACCAGCTTCGGGTTCCTCAACATCACCAACACCATGATTACGGCGTGGATGGTGATGCTGACGCTCATC
>JAYUAG010000143.1:0-2257 GCA_043741475.1 Thermoflexaceae bacterium
CGACAAGTCTTCCGGATGGCGAGGCCGCTTCAGCGAACATCACGAGGCGGATTCAGGAGCTGGGGGATTGGAGAGGGCAGACCCTCGCGTATGTCCGCCAGCTCATCCACGACGCCGACCCCGGCATCGAGGAGGAGTGGAAGTGGGAGAAGCCAACATCCCCCGGAGTCCCCGTATGGTCCCATGACGGAATCGTCTGCACAGGCGAAGCCTACAAGCAGTTCGTGAAGCTCACTTTCGCTCGCGGCGCCTCCGTCGAAGACCCGAACAAGCTCTTCAATGCCAGCCTGGAAGGGAACACGCGGCGTGCGATCGACCTCCGCGAAGGTGAGAAGATCAACGAAGCTGCCTTCAAGCAACTCATCCGCGCCGCGGTGGCGGCCAACTCCGCAGCGCGCGCTCAAGGGGCTGCCAGGAAGAAGTAGGCCCTGCTCTCAGGGGTGTGACGGGCGGTCTGCTCGGGACACCTGGTTGGCCATGGCTGCGTCACCGTCGCGCGCCGTCATCAGCGGACGATCGGGCGGGCGGTCGGCGTGGGCGTGGGCGGTTTCGGCGTCTTCGTCGGCGTGACGGTGGGCGTCGAGGTGGGCGTCAGCGGTGTGGCTGTGGGGACGGCCGTCGGTGCGCCGGGCACGGGCGTGCTGGTGGCCGGCCCGCCACCGGAGGGCGTGGCCGTGGCGCTGGGGTCCCCCGGTGAAGGCGTGACGGAGGGCGCCGGAGGGTCGGTCGGTTGTGGCGTCGGGGTGACGTTCGGGTCGACCGCGAAGTCGATGTACTTCGCCGGGTCGATGGGGATACCGCCCCACCGCACTTCGAAGTGGAGCGAAGCCGTGACCCGTCCGAGGCGTGTCACGCCGCTCGTGACGCTCTCCCCAGCCTTGACGTTCACCTGGTCGAGTCTGGCGTAGACGGTGCGGACGTCCTTGTCGCATTCGATCACCACGAACTGGCCGTAGCCATCAAGCTTGTCGGCGCCGGCCACGCGGCCGGTGCAGCCCGAGTAGATGTCGAACCCACCACCGCCGAGGGCCACGAGATCGACGCCCGCATGGACGAAGCCGGGGCTGCGCGGCGCACCGAACGCCTCGGCGACGCGCACGCGGGTGCGCGCCGGGATGCGGAGCGGTGGCCCGAAGAGCGGCGGGATGTCGCGAAGGCTCGATTCGGCGACGGCTCCTTCGTTGTTGACACTCGCCTCCTGGGTGGCGCTGGTGGTTGCCGTATCGGAAGACGTCGCGGTCGAAGAGGGCCGGGCCGTAGGCGCGCCCGGCAGCAACGAGCCGGCCGATGGCTGAGTCGCCGTGGCGCTGGCAGCGCCCGGAGTGCCGGCTGGGGCCGAGCCGCCGCCCGAAGAAAGCGCGGCGATGGCGACGCCAGCCAATGCGAGCGCGCTCGCCACGCTGCCGGCGATGATCCAGGTCCTGGACCAACCGCCGCGCCCGCCGCCACGGCGGCGCTCGGTCATCGTCGGCGCCTGGCCATCGTCGATCAGCGTGCGCACGTGGCCGTTGCTGCGGGCAGCGGTCCGTAGCCGGGCCATCCGCTCTTGCGGGTCCTCCCTTGTCGGCTCTGGGAGAGATTCGACATCCCCGATGTCGCTACTGATCATCTGCAGCTGGTCGTCGCGCTCGTCCATGGCGGTCATCCCCCGGGAGGGCGGTCCCGGCACGCGGTGCGCCGGGCGCGAAATGCCCCGCTTTTTAGATCGACACTCAACGTCCGCTCTACAGGTGCAGGCGGGACGTTCATCGGCGATGCGGCCACCAGATCGGTCGCCGCCACCCCCAACAGAGCCGCCGCGTCCACAAGTTGCCGAAACAGAGCCGCTGGCGTCAGCCAGCGGAGGGGTCCGACGCGAGAATCCACGCCGGTTCGCTCGACCATGGCACGTCACGGACGCACCGCCGGCTGATGCCGGCGGCTCTGTACGACGCTGGCCGGGTTCCCGGCTACGCCGCCATAAGCTCCTGGCATCCTGCGCCTGCCCGCGACCACAGTGGGTCGCGGCTACCAGGTTAGCAAAGCGCGCTAAGGGCTGGCGCTCCGTACAATCGCCGGGCACAGGAGGCTCCCATGAAGTTTGGCATCACCATGTTCCCCACCGACTATGCCATCGCCGTCCCCGAGCTGGCGCGCGTCTGCGAAGACCTCGGCTTCGACTCGCTCATCTTCCCCGAACACACCCACATCCCCGCCAGCCGGAAGACGCCCTGGCCGGGCGGAGCGCCGCTCCCCAAGGAGTATTCGCACACGCTCG
>JAYUAG010000144.1:0-2257 GCA_043741475.1 Thermoflexaceae bacterium
CTTCTTGATGTACCCCCAAGCGGAGGCGGCGAAGCAGGCCGACTCTTCGTGGCGGCAGTTGACGACGCGAATGCCCTCCGCCTGCATGCCGGCCATCACCTCGATCATGGGGCCGGCGACGACGCCGAAAGCGGTATCGATGCCCGCTTGCTTGAGCTGCCTTGCGGCCAACCGTCCGCCGTTCACTTCAGTCATGGTAGTTCTCCTGTTTGTGTCGAAATCAGCCAGCGCGGAGTGCGCGTGGCGTGCCCGATGGCCGGACCCTACAGGGCCGGTTGAGCTTCGTCATTGAGGGGCAGAGACTGGCGGCGTGATTTTACGCCGAGAGACCTACAGCCTGGTCAGCAGCTTCCGCGAGCAGTCGCATAAGCTCCGCCACCTCGGCGTGCGTTAGCTCGACATCGTGGGCGAGAATCGCTTCGTTGCTGACCCATACGACGAGCGTCGAGGGCTTGGGAGCGCGCCCATCCTGAAGGTGTTCGTCAGCATGCTTCGACGCGTTGTGGAGCTTTCTCAAACGCGCCAGCCGCGAGCCGTCTCCGCGAGAGAAAAGCTTCTCTCCCTGAACCGCCCCAAACAATGCCCATCCGATATCGAGATTGGAAATGACCGCTTCCAGGTGCCGGACCGCCCGGAAGTACGGCGAAATCGTCGACCGGCTCGTCCTCTCAAGTTCCCCTAACGCCTCGTTCGCATGGGCGTATTCGTCAAACGCCGACTCGGTGCGCCGACAGAGATTCAAGAGCAATCCGCGTTGTGGGTCCGCCACACTGACCCTGAAGGTCGAATTCATGATGAACCGGTTGATCCAGCGAGGTTCGGTTCTGGACAAGTCCGGAAGATCTCTCAGCGTGAAGCTGGAGTAGCCAGGTGCCACCCAATGTTCGAGGAAATAGTCTGACCATTGTGCGGGTCCAAGCTCGAGGCGAACAGGTCCCGAGTCCGGCGGCAGTTCAGTCATCGAAGTTCTCCCGTTGGTCTCGAATGGATCCAACGCGCTGCCCAGCGCGCCCGATGGCCGCACCCTACAGGGCCGGTTGAGCTTCGTCATTGAGGGGCAGAGACTGGCGGCGTGGAGAGCATGATCACCGGATTCGCCGAGCCCGCATTCGCCCGTGTGCGTGAGGAGTTCGGGCGCAACTTCGCCGAACGGGGGGATGTTGGCGCGGCGGTTTCGGTGACGGTTGGCAACCGCGTGGCGGTCGACCTCTGGGGCGGCTGGCTGGACGAGGTCCAGGAGCGGCCGTGGGAACGCGATTCGATCGTGAACGCCTGGTCGGTGGGCAAAGCGGTGGCTGCTGTCTGTCTGTTGCGGCTTTGCGATGAGGGCAAGGTCGAGCTGGATGCGCCGGTGGCGCGCTACTGGGCGGAATTCGCGCAGGCTGGCAAGGCGGAATTGCCGGTGCGAATGCTGCTCAACCACCAGGCCGGCCTGCCCGCGGTGCGAAAGCCTTTGGCGCCGGGCGCGACGATCCTCAGCTGGGAGACGATGACCACCGCGCTGGCCGAACAGGCGCCGTGGTGGACGCCCGGCACGAATTTCGGCTACCACACCAACACGTTCGGATTCCTTGTTGGCGAGGTGTTGCGGCGCGTCGATGGGCGTTCGATTGGCTGCTATCTGCGCGAAGAGTTGGCCGGGCCGTTCGGGATCGACTTCTTGATGGGTTTCGGTCCCGAAGAGGACGCACGCGTCGCCGATTGGATCGTTTACAAACCAGCGCCCGGGGAGCTGTCCGATCGGCCATGGTTGGCGGTGGACCCGGCGACCGTCGAGGGCCTGGACCTGGCGAGGGTACTGGCTTACCGAAACCCGCCGCCGTTGCCTGAAGGCGGGACGAACTCGCGAGCCTGGCGCGCAGCCGAGTTCCCCTCGACGGCGGGACATAGCAACGCACGGGCGATCGCGCGACTGTACGGGATCCTCGCCTGCGGTGGGAGCATCGATGGCCGCCAGCTGCTCGCCCCGGAGACGATCGCGCAGGCCCACGCGAGCGAATCGGACGGAATCGACGCGATCCTTGGCCGGCCGAACCGCTTCGGCCTCGGCTTCCAGTTGACGATCCCCGGCGTGCGTCCGCTTGGGCCGGGCGCGCACTCGTTCGGGCACTATGGCAACGGCGGGCTGCTGGGCTTCGCGGACGCGGATGCGGGCGTGGGATTCGGGTTCGTCTGCAACCGTTCCGGCCGGTCGTGGCGAGACCCACGCAACATCGCGTTGATCGACGCGGTTTATGCATCGCTTTAGTCTCGCCCG
>JAYUAG010000145.1:0-12463 GCA_043741475.1 Thermoflexaceae bacterium
ACCTTCACGCGTCGCAGCATCTGGCGGACGATCACCTCGATGTGCTTGTCGTTGATGTTCACACCCTGGGACTTATAGACCTTCTGGACCTCATCGACCATGTACTTGCGTACGGCGTCGCGGCCCTGGATTGCGAGGATGTGTTGTGGGTTGCGTGCGCCTTCGGTGACCTGGGCGCCGGCGGTCACGTAGTCGCCCGTTTCCACGAGCACGCGGGAGGCGGCAGGGATCGGGTACTCCCGTTCCTCGCGCTCTTCGTAGACGACCTGGACGGTGTTGCCTTTGACGTGCGCCGTGCCGGAGATGCGCGAAAAGACCTGTGGCGCCAGCGCCGCCCCTTCAAGTGCGTCCTTGGCGGGCGCCGCCGCGGCGACCGCGGCGCCGGCGACGACGTGCTCGCCTTCCTTCACCAGGAGCGTGCCCCCGGCGGGCGCTTTGTATTCCTCGACGAGGGTGTCGAGGTTGGTAACGCGCACGACGCGCCGTTCGTTCTCCTGGACCACGTCCACCACGCCGTCGATCTCGCTGATGATCGCTTCGCCCTTGGGCGCGCGCGCTTCGAACAGCTCCTCGACGCGAGGGAGGCCGCTGGTGATGTCCGTCTGGCTGGCCACGCCGCCGGTATGGAAGGTACGCATGGTCAGCTGCGTACCTGGTTCGCCGATGGACTGGGCGGCGATGATGCCGACTGCCGTCCGGTTCATGACGGAGTGTCCGCGACCGAGATCGCGGCCGTAGGACTTTGCGCAGATGCCGCGTTCGCACTGGCAGGCGATGGGCGAGTACACATGGACGCGCTCGATGTTGCGGGCGGTGATCGTCCGTGCGAGTTCCTCTGTGACCATCTCATCGCGGTCCACAAGCATTTCACCCGTGGCCTCATCGATGATCGGCTGGTTGGCGTAGCGCCCGATGATGCGGTCTTCGAGCGATTCGATGTTGTCTTCGCTTGCGTCGCGTTCGATCCAGATGCCGGAGCAGCCCAGGTCGCACTCTTGTTGTGTGATGATCACGTCCTGGGCGACGTCGATCAGCCGCCGCGTGAGGTAGCCAGAGTCGGCGGTGCGCAAGGCGGTGTCCGCGAGGCCCTTGCGCGCCCCGTGGGTGGAGATGAAGTATTCAAGGACGGTGAGCCCCTCGCGGAACGAACCACGAATCGGCAGCTCAATGACGCGTCCATTCGGGTCGGCCATAAGGCCGCGCATGCCGGCCATCTGGCGGATCTGAGTGATGTTGCCCTTGGTGCCGGAACTGGCCATGTAGTTCAGCGAGCCGTACTCGTGCATGCGTTCCTTGATCGCGGACTCGACCTGTTTGGTGGTGTCGTTCCAGATCTTGACGGTGTTTTCGTAGCGCTCTTCTTCCGTGATGAGGCCGAGTTCGTACTGTTCGAGGAGGTCGTCCACGCGCTCGTCTGCGGCCTTCAGCAGCGCCGGCTTGGACTTTGGCACCTGGATCTCATGGATGGCGATGGTCACGCCACTACGAGTGGCGTAGTGGAAGCCGACGTTTTTGATGCGGTCCACCACTTCGGCTGTGTGCTCGCCGCCGAGTTCGCGGTAGCAGAGCGCGACCACTTCGCGCAGGCGAGGACGGTCCATCACGTCGTTCTGGAAGGGGATCTCGTCGGGCAGCGACTCGTTGAAAATGATTCGTCCGACGCACGTCTCTATGAGCCGGGCGCGCGGCTGGCCGTTGGCGCCTGCCGCGGGCACGTCAGTCGCGCCCGCTGTGGTGACTGCCTTCCCAGTGCGTACCCGGATTGGGGAGCGAAGGTCCATCACCCCGAGTTCGAAGGCGAGCCGCGCCTCTTCGAAGGAGCCGTAGGTCCCCCCGGACGGCTGGCCGTTGGCGGCGTGATAGGCGCCGCGGCCGTTCGGGTCCATGTCCGTCATGTAGTAGCAGCCCAACACCATGTCGAGCGACGGCGCCACGATCGGGTTGCCGCTGGCCGGCGAAAGCAGGTTCTTCGAGGAAAGCATGATCTGCTTCGCCTCGGCGACCGCTTCGCGGCTGAGGGGCACATGGACAGCCATCTGGTCGCCGTCGAAGTCGGCGTTGAAGGCGGTGCAGACCAGCGGGTGAAGCTGGATCGCGGAACCTTCGATGAGCACCGGCTGGAACGCCTGGATGCCCAGGCGGTGGAGCGTCGGCGCTCGGTTGAGCAAAACCGGCCGATCGCGGATCACTTCATCGAGCACGTCCCATACCTCGGGACGCGCGCGCTCGACGATGCGCTTGGCGCTCTTGATGTTGTGTGCCTTGCCCTTGGCCACGAGCGAATGCATGACGAAGGGCTTGAAGAGTTCGAGCGCCATCTTTTTCGGCAGCCCGCACTCGTTGAGCTTCAGTTCTGGGCCCACGACGATGACGGAGCGGCCCGAGTAGTCGACGCGCTTGCCGAGCAGGTTCTGGCGGAAACGGCCCTGCTTGCCTTTGAGCATGTCGGAGAGGCTCTTCAGTTTGTGGTTCCCGCTGCCGCTGACGGCGCGGCCCCGCCGGCCGTTATCGATCAGACTGTCGACGGCTTCCTGGAGCATCCGCTTTTCGTTGCGGATGATGATCTCCGGGGCGCCGAGATCAAGCAGGCGCTTGAGCCGGTTGTTGCGGTTGATGACGCGGCGATAGAGGTCGTTGAGGTCGCTCGTTGCGAAGCGGCCGCCATCGAGCTGTACCATCGGACGCAGGCTTGGCGGGAGCACGGGAAGCACCTGGAGGACCATCCACTCCGCCCGGTTGCCCGATTCGCGGAGTGATTCGACGACGTTCAGCCGCTTCGTGGCCTTCTTGCGGCGCTGGCCGCTGGCGCTGAGGATCTCGCCCTTGAGCTTGATCCGCATCTCTTCCAGGTCTACGCGCTGGAGCACCTTGAGCACAGATTCGGCGCCCATGCCCGCCTTGAAGACGTGGCCGAAGAGGTCGGACAGTTCGCGGTAGCGGGTCTCCGTGAGGAGCATGACGCGGTCGTCACGCACAGGGTCAACGAGGTCTTCGAGGTCCTGAAGGCGCTCCTTGTACTGGTGCTCCACTTCGTCCCGGATCTGCTTCTCCTTCTCCTGAAGGGGGTGCAGCTCGTCGTACAGTGCCGCCTTGGCGTCATCGAGCGCGCCATCGGCGACCGCGTTCTCGGCCGCCTTCAACTTTTCCGTCTCTTTGTCGAAGGCGATCAGCTTCTTGTCGCCTTCGCGCTGCACCTTGGTGATGACCGTCTTCGTCACCTTCGCGCCGGCCGCCACCACGAGGTCGCCGAGGTAGGTAATTTCGGCGTCGAGCGGCTGCCCGGCCTGCGCCTCGGTGGTCTCCACGGCGCGGGCGACGGCTGCCGTGAGCGCATCGCGCGAAATCTGGCGCTCCGCCTGGATCGTCTTCTGGCGTTCGACCACCCTCGCCTGGAGTTCGGCGTTCGCCTGTTCGAGCTGGGCTTCGAGGGCTTCGCGCTTCGGCCGGACGTCCGCCACGCGTTCGATGACGACGCGCGCGAGCTCTTCGCGCAGTCGCGCGAGTTCGTGCTGCTTTGCGCCGTCGTCGACTTCGGTGATGAGGTACTGGGCGAAGTAGAGGACGCGCTCCAGGTTGCGGGGCGAAATGTCGAGCAGGAGCCCGAGTTTGCTCGGAGTGCCCTTCACAAACCAGATGTGGCTGACGGCGCTCGCGAGTTCGATGTGGCCCATGCGTTCGCGTCGGACCTTCTCACGAGCGACCTCTACGCCGCATTTGTCGCAGATGATGCCCTTATAGCGGACGCGCTTGTACTTACCGCAGTAGCACTCGAAGTCCTTGGTGGGGCCGAAGATCTTCTCGCAGAAGAGCCCGTCCTTTTCCGGCTTGAGGGTGCGGTAGTTGATCGTCTCCGGCTTGGTCACTTCACCATAGGACCACGACCGGATCTGTTCCGGGCTCGCGAGGGCGATGCGCACCTGGTTGAAGTCGTTAACTTCGAGCATGATTGAACAGATCCTCCGGTTCGAAGCCCGAGAAGTTGATCCCTAGCTCGGGCATGTCGTTCGACGAGTCGTCGATGAATGAGACGGCGCCGCCTTCGTCGTTCGAGACCTCGACCGAGAGGCCAAGACTCTGGAGTTCCTTCACGAGGACCTTGAACGACTCCGGTACACCAGGTTCGAGGACGTCTTCGCCCTTGACGATCGCTTCGTAGGTCTTCACGCGCCCGACGACATCGTCGGACTTCACCGTGAGCAGTTCCTGAAGGACATGGGCGGCGCCATAGGCTTCCAGCGCCCAGACCTCCATTTCGCCGAAGCGCTGGCCGCCGAACTGTGCCTTGCCGCCCAGGGGCTGCTGGGTGATGAGCGAGTAGGGGCCCGTGCTGCGGGCGTGGATCTTGTCTTCCACCAGGTGGATGAGCTTGAGCATGTAGATGTAGCCGACGGTGATTGGCTGGTCGAAGGCGTCGCCGGTGCGTCCGTCGTGGAGGACCGTCTTGCCGTAGAGGGGCGGCGCGATCCCGGTCTCTTTGTACAGGCGCTGGGCAATGTCTTCGAGTTCGTCTACAGGCCGGTTTGCCGCTTGCTTCTCACCCATGTCGGCGAGCCAGACTTCGAGGCAGGCGCGCTTCGCAGCGCCGGGGAGGCTGTGCGAGAACACGGCCTTGCCGTCCTGGCCCCTCTCGTCGAGCCAGGCGATCGCGCGTTCGAGATCGAAGCCACGGTCGCGGGGGTCAACGTAGTAGACGGCGCCGGATTCGGTGGCGATCCACGCTCGCGCGAGGGCATCATCGATATCGAGGTCATTCGCGCCATCGAAGACGGGGGTAACGGCGCGGAAGCCGAGGACGTTCGCCGCCCAGCCGAGGTGCGTCTCCAGCACCTGACCAATGTTCATGCGGCTGGGGACGCCGATGGGGTTGAGGATGATCTCTACGGGCGTGCCGTCCGGGAGGTAGGGCATGTCCTCGCGCGGCAAGATGCGGCTGATGACGCCCTTGTTGCCGTGGCGCCCGGCCATCTTGTCGCCCTCGGAGAGTTTCCGCCGTTGGGCGATGCTTACCCGGACGAGCCTGTTCACGCCCGCGGGGAGTGATTCGTGGTCGTCCCGGCTGAACACCTTGACGTCGATCACCTTGCCGCGCTCGCCGTGGGGGACGCGCAGGCTGGTGTCCTTCACTTCTCGCGCCTTTTCGCCGAAGATCGCGCGCAGGAGCTTCTCCTCGGCCGTGAGTTCAGTCTCGCCCTTGGGCGTGATCTTGCCCACGAGGATGTCGCCTTCACGCACTTCCGCGCCGATGCGGATGATGCCATCTTCGTCCAGGTCGCTAAGGCTCTCTTCGCCGACGTTGGGGATGTCGCGCGTGATTTCTTCCGGACCGAGCTTGGTGTCGCGCGCTTCGACTTCGTGCTTTTCGATGTGGATGGACGTGAACTTGTCTTCGCGGAGCAGGTTCTGTCCGATGATGATGGCGTCTTCGAAGTTGTAGCCTTCCCAGCTCATGAAGGCGCAGAGTACGTTCTGGCCGAGCGCGAGTTCGCCGAACTGGGTGCTCGAGCTGTCGATGATCGGTTCGCCGCGCTTCACGCGCTGGCCGCGCAAGACAATCGGCCGTTGGTTGAGGCAGGTGCCCTGGTTGGAGCGCGTGAACTTGGTGAGGGGGTAGTCGCGGACGCCCAGTTCAGGGTCGTCGTAGCGGATCTTGATCAATCGGCCGGAGGCCTCGGTCACTTCGCCATCGCCGTCCGCGACGGTGACGTGGCCGCTGTCAACGGCCGTGCGGTGTTCCATGCCGGTGCCCACGAGCGGCACTTCCGGACGGACCAGCGGCACGGCCTGGCGCTGCATGTTGGCGCCCATGAGGGCGCGGTTCGCATCGTCGTGTTCGAGGAAGGGGATGAGCGCCGTTGCCACCGAGACCATCTGCTTCGGCGAGACATCGATGAAGTCCACCTCGGCTGGCGAGACCATCTTGAAATCGTCGTTGACGCGAGCTTCCACGCGCTCATCGACGATGTGGCCTTCGGCATCGAGCGCCGTGTTCGCCTGGCCGACGATGAAACGGTCCTCTTCGTCGGCCGTGAGGTAGCGGATATCGGTGCTCACGAACGGCTGGATCGGGACGCTGCCGCCGAACGCCTGCAGCGCCTTGATGGCCTTGTCGTCGATCAGGGAGCCGGCCTTTGCGACCACCTTGCCCGCCTTGTCGATAACGTCGGTGCGGATCATCGCGCCTTTGAGACGGGTGTCTGCCGGTGAAAGCTCGCGGACGACCACGCGGTAAGGCGTTTCGATGAAGCCGAAGTCGTTCAGCCGGGCGTAGGTTGCCATCGCCCCGATGAGGCCGATGTTGGGGCCTTCCGGGGTCTCGATCGGGCAGATGCGTCCGTAGTGGCTATGGTGCACGTCGCGCACGTCGAACCCGGCGCGGTCGCGCGAAAGGCCGCCGGGCCCGAGCGCGCTCAGCCGGCGCTTGTGGTTCAGCTCCGAGAGTGGGTTCGTCTGGTCCATGAACTGCGAGAGCTGGCTGCCGCCGAAGAACTCCTTCATCGCGGCCACCACGGGCCGGATGTTGATAAGCGCGCTGGGCGTCGCTTCTTCGGGGTCGGTGATCGTCATGCGTTCGCGGACGACGCGTTCCATGCGCAACAGGCCAACGCGGAACTGCTGTTGGATGAGCTCGCCCACGGCGCGCACGCGGCGGTTGCCGAGATGGTCGATATCGTCGGCGTGGCCCCGATTGTTATTGATGCTGACGAGCTCGCGCATGATCGAGATGAGGTCATAGGGCCGAAGCCAGCGCTGCGTGGTCGCGTCTTCGAGTTCCAGGCGCTTGTTGAGCTTGTGGCGGCCAACGCGGCCGAGGTCGTAGCGCCGGGGGTTGAAGAAGAGCGTGTTCACGAGGTTGCGGGCGTTCTCCGCCGTTGGCGGGTCGCCCGGCCGGATGCGCCGGTAGAAGTCGAGCAGGGCCTCGTGCTTGGTCTTGCTGGGCTCCTTCGAGATCGTCGTCAGCATGTACTGGTACTGGTCGTTGGTATCGACCTTTTCGAACATCGCGAGGACACGGTCGTCCGTCCCGAGTTCGTTCTCCAGCTCGCGCAGCGACGAGTCGCGGGCCTTCTCGTCTTCGGGCGTATGCGAATTCTGGGCACGGGCCGACGCGGCGAAGTACTTGGCGAAGCGCGGATTGTCCTTGTCGCCCGGCAGCAGCCCTGGCACATCGATGGCGCGCACGAGCGTGGAGACCGGGATCTTGCGCTTGCGGTCGACCTTGACGGAGACGACCTGGCGGTTAGAGGTTTCGAATTCGAGCCAGGCGCCGCGGTTGGGGATGAGCTTGCCATAAGCCAGGCGGCGGCCGCTCGCGGCGTCCGTCTCGATCGTGTAGTACACGCCGGGCGAGCGCACGAGCTGGCTGACGACGACGCGCTCAGCGCCGTTGACAATGAACGTGCCCCGCTCCGTCATGAGCGGGAAGTCGCCGAAGAAGAGGCGCTGCTCCTTGATTTCGCCGGACTCCTTGATGCGGAGTTCGACATCGACGAAGAGGGGCGCCGAGAACGTCATGTCCCGCTCGCGGCACTCGGCCTGGGGCGCTTTCGGTTCGCGGAACTCATAGTCGCCGAACACCAGGTCCATTTTCGATCCGGTGAAATCCTGGATCGGCGAGATCTCATCGAGGAGCTCGCGCAGACCCTCACGCAGGAACCAGGCGAACGAATCGACCTGGAGCTTAATGAGGTTGGGGATTTCGAGGACGTTTGGGATCTGGCCGTAGGTCTGGACCTTGGGCGGGGTGGGTACACCCGCCCGCGCCACGTCGCGGGTGGTCGTCATCCTGGCGCTACTCCTTCAGGACTGATGCAATGGGCGTGAAGATATGGTGCAATACCGGTTGCCGTTGGGGGAAACGATGGGCATATGGGGCCAACCTGTATCGTAGACGCAAGCGGGCGGCGCGGTCAATGGGCGCTCCCGAAACGTAAAGGGTACGAATGGACGCAGGGACGGGCTCGCGCGAGTTCGTTACCCAGCGGCGACCGGCTCCTTGACTTCGACCGGCTTCACCGCAATCACCGTCAGCCCGTCGCCGTCCTCGCCGAGTTTGCGGTCCACCAGCACGGTGTCGCCAGCGCCGAACTCGCCCGCCAGCAGCATCTCGCTGAGGCGGTCTTCGATCTGATCCTGGATGACGCGGCGGAGGGGGCGCGCCCCGAACACGGGGTCGTAGCCCTTCTCGCCCACCCAGTCCTTCGCCTCGATCGTCAGCTGCAGGCTGATGCCTTTGTTGTTGAGGGACTTGATGATCTTGACCAGTTCGAGGTCGACGATCTTGCGGATGTCGTCCCTTTCCAGGGCGCGGAACACGACGGTGGAGTCGATCCGGTTCAGGAACTCGGGCTTGAAGACGTTCTTCAGCTCGCCGAGAACCTTGTCTTTCATCCGGTTGTAGCGGTCGGTCGAGGACGCGGCGTCATCGCCGCCGGTGGTGCCGAAACCGAGCTTCGAGTCCCGCTTAATCAGGTCAGAGCCGACGTTGCCGGACATAATGATGATGGTGTTGCGGAAGTCCACCTTGCGGCCCTTCGCGTCCGAGAGCCGGCCTTCATCGAAGATCTGCAGGAGCAGGTTGAACACGTCCGGGTGCGCCTTTTCGATCTCGTCGAGCAGGATGAGGCAGTACGACTTGCGCCGGACGGTGTCGGTCAGCTGACCGCCATCCTCGTAGCCCACGTATCCCGGGGGCGCCCCGATCAGGCGCGCAACCGTGTGCTTTTCGCTGAACTCGCTCATGTCAAGTTTCAGCATGTTGTCCTCTGAATCGAACATGAACTCCGCGAGCTTTCGGGCGAGGTAGCTCTTCCCCACCCCCGTTGGTCCGAGGAAGAGGAACACACCGATCGGCCGGCGAGGGTCTTTCAACCCGGCCCGCGCACGCCGCACGGCGCGGGAGATCGTCTCAATCGCCTCGGTCTGGCCGATGACGGCGCCGCGCAGGGACTCCTCCATCTTGAGCAACCGCGCCGACTCTTCGCTGGCGATGCGCGAGACGGGGATGCCCGTCCACATGGAGACGACTTCGGCGACGTCTTCGCCGCTGACGATCGGCGTGGCGATGCCCTGCTCGCCTTCCTGCCAGTCGCCGAGCTCGGCCATCTTCTCCTGGAGCTTGATTTCGCGGTCGCGCAGTTCGGCCGCGTATTCAAACTGCTGCGAGGCGATCGCCTGGTCCTTCTCGCGCCGGAGGCTGTCAAGGCCCTTCATCGCCTCTTTGAGCGAAGGCGGCGTGGCGGCACGGCGGATGCGCACGCGGCTGGAGGCTTCGTCGATCAGGTCGATCGCCTTGTCCGGCAAGTGGCGGTCGATAACGTAGCGCGCCGACAGCTCGGCCGCGTTCTCGAGCGCTTCGTCGCTGATGCGGAGTTTGTGGTGCTCCTCGTAGCGCGCGCGCACGCCCTTCAGGATCTCAATTGTCTCTTCGACGGATGGCTGTTCGACGACGATCGGCTGGAAGCGCCGTTCGAGAGCGGCGTCGCGCTCGATGTGCTTGCGATACTCATCGAGCGTTGTGGCGCCGATGCACTGCAGTTCGCCGCGGGCGAGTGATGGCTTGAGGATGTTCGCGGCGTCCACCGCGCCTTCGGCCGCGCCCGCGCCCACGAGCATGTGCAGCTCGTCGATAAAGAGGATGCAGTTGCCCGAGTTCTTGATCTCTTCGACGACCTTCTTGAGGCGCTCTTCGAATTCTCCGCGGTACTTCGTCCCGGCGACGAGCGAGCCCACGTCGAGGGTGAGCAGACGCTTGCCCTGGAGCGTCTCCGGCACATCGCCGCCGACGATGCGCTGGGCGAGCAACTCCGCGATCGCGGTCTTGCCGACGCCGGGCTCACCGATAAGGACGGGGTTGTTCTTCGTCCGCCGGGAGAGAATCTGGACGACGCGTTCGAGTTCGTTCGAACGCCCGATCACCGGGTCGAGCAGGTTGTTGCGGGCCGCCTGGGTGAGGTCGATGCCAAGCTGGTCGACGGTTGGGGTGCGGCTGGCTGAGCGCGCGCCTGCGCCCGCCGCCGCCGTCTGCGGCTGCGACTGGCTGAGGATGCGCGTCGTCTCGGCGCGCACGCGTTCGAGGTTCACGCCGAGGCTCTCGAGCACGCCTGCGGCGATGCCTTCGCCTTCGCGCACGAGCCCGAGGAGGAGGTGTTCCGTGCCGATGTAGTTGTGGTTGAGCCGGCGCGCTTCGTCGACGGCGAGTTCAATGACCTTCTTTGCACGGGGGGTGAGGCCGATCTCTCCGAGCACGGTGCGGTCGCCGCGGCCGATGATGAACTCGACGGCGGAGCGCACCTTGTTCAGTTCGACGCCGAGGTTCGCGAGCACCTTCGCTGCGACGCCATCGCCTTCGCGCACCAGTCCGAGCAGAATGTGCTCGGTGCCGATGTAGTTGTGGTTGAAGCGATGCGCTTCTTCCTGCGCGAGCGTAAGGACGCGGCGGGCGCGTTCTGTGAACTTGTCGAACCTATCGGCCATGGTGTCTCCCCTGTTGCCCGACCCCTCGTTTAGGTTGCAGCTTCTTCCTCCACTCCGGAAGCGACTGCTACGGCTTCGGCCGCCCCGGCGGCCGGTTCAACCACGTCAGCGGCCTGTTCGGCCACCGCTGTGGCTTGTTCGACTACGTCCGCAGCCTGTTCCACCACGGCTGTGGCTTCGTCGGCCGCCTCGGCCGACGGCTCGACCACGGCTGGGGCTGCTTCGGCCGCCTCGGCCGACGGCTCGACCACGGCTGGGGCTGCTTCGACCACATCGGTCGCCGGCTCGACCACGGCTGTGGCTGCTTCGACCGCATCGGCCGCCGGCTCCAGTACGGCTGTGGCTTCGTCGGCCGCCTCGACCACGGCTGCCTCGACCACACCGGCCTCGACCACACCGGCCTCGACCGCCTCGGTGGCCCGCTCAATCAGGCCCGCGGCCCTCTCCCCGGTACCGTTAACGTCGACGGTGGGCGCGGGCACATCATCGCGGCCGAAGCTCGCCGTGCCCTCGGCGTTTTCGAGCGCCCTCGCCATTGCCGCGGCGAAGGCGGAGACGGGCTCCGGGTCGCGCGAGACGGCTCGTTCGATCGCTTCCTGAGGGCTGCGCGGCTCGGCCTTGCGTTCGACCGAAGCCTCGCGCGGGGGAAGTTCGAACTGCTCGCGGACATCGTCCGGGTAGTCGACCACGGCGCCGCTGACATCGAAGCCAAAGCCCATCGCTTCGGCGTCGCTCCGCGCCTGGCGCAGACTCAGGCCCAGGCGGTGACGGTCCTTTTCGATGCGGACGAGCTTGACGGGGACGACGTCGCCCTCTTTCACTACGTCCTTCGGATGGGTGATGCGGCGGCTGGAGAGCTCAGAGATGTGGATCAGCCCTTCGACCGGGCCATCGAGCCGCACGAAGGCGCCGAACGCCATGAGCTTCGTCACGCGGCCGATCAACACCTGGCCGATGACGAAGCGGTTGACGGTGGTGTCCCACTTCTCCGGCTGGGCGCGCTTGAGCGAGAGCGAGATCTTCTTGGTTTCGCGGTCGACTTTGAGGATGTAGGCCTGGACGGTGTCACCGATTGCGAAGAGGTCCTTGGCCTTCTTGCCGCGCTCCCAGGTCAGCTCCGTCATGTGGGCGAGGCCGTCGGCGCCGCCAAGATCGATGAACACGCCGAAGTCCGTGATCGAGCTGACGCGTCCTTCACGGATCTGACCCTCGACCAGCTCATCGAGGACGCGGTCCTTCTTCTCTTTACGATGCTCGGCCATCGCCGCGCGCTCAGAGAGGATGACCCGGTTCCGCTTCCGGTTCAGCTCCATCACTTTGAGCTTGATGTCTTTGCCCACGAGGTTCGCGAGCTGTGTGCCCGCTTCCGGGTCGTCGCGGCGGACGCTATCGATTTGCGAAAGGGGCACGAAGGCGTTGACACCCTCGACGTTGACGAGGACGCCACCGCGGTTGTGGCCGGTGACCTGGGCGTCGAAGGTGTCGCCCGCCTCAAAGTGCGCGGCGAGCACGTCCCAGCCCTCTTCACCGCGGGCGCGATCGAGCGAGACGATGGCGTGCCCTTCCTGCGATGAAGGCTGGAGGACCATGACCGTGACCGTGTCCCCGGTCTTCAGGCGGGAAGGGCCCTCGGCGCCGAGGGAGAGCATCTCGCTGTGAGGGATGACGGCTTCGGTCTTGGTGCCGACATCGACGAGGAGGCCGTCCTGGGACGCGCCCATGACCATGCCTTCGACGATTTCGCCACGCCGGAGGCTGCCTGGCTGCGCAGCCTCGGTGTCGAGCAAGGCCGCCATGTCCATGGTTTCCATGTCTTCGGCGGTTGCTGTTGGGGTGGCGGTGGATTGGGTAGACAAGATGGGCTCCAGGGTTGGCAGGCCCATAGCGTTCGGAAACGGAGCAAGGCCCACGGGTGGATGGTGTGGGTTCAGTGTAGCAGCGGCCGATCCTTCTGTGGAAGCGAAGGAGAGTTCGGATGGGAAGCCTGCGT
>JAYUAG010000146.1:0-5405 GCA_043741475.1 Thermoflexaceae bacterium
CTAGCTCACGTCTCTACGGAGACGAGTCGACTTCCGTCCACACCCCTCTGTTCTCCACGCCGCTGCGCGCACGGGCTGACGCTCGCAGCCGGAAGCGCCCGCCGCACCCCGCACACCCATCCGTCCCGCGACCGTCAGTGGGCGCCGGACGCGCACCCACCCCGGATCCCAGTGCACTCATCGTACGGCGACTGTGAGGGAGCGTGCGAACCCGGGCGCTTCTGCGTCAGGCTCGCCCCTGCGCCCGCCGCTTCGTACGCTTCGCTCATGACTGAACCGAACGGCCTGGAGAGTGACGCCACCTGGCTGACGGGCGAACACGTCCCCGAAGGCCAGCGCGCCGCCTACCGCCGCCTCGGAGACGCCCTCCGCGAGACGATCGAACTCCTCATGGAGACGCGCGCCCCTGAAGCCGAGCTCACCACCGCCGCCGGACAGCTCGAGCGCTGGAACGACCGCCTCGCCGCCGGGCCGCGCGGCCGTCCGCTCTGGAGCTTCGCCGAAGCCAGCACCTCCGGCGACCCCCGCGCCTTCTACGACAACAGCCCCCTCAGCGGCCCCGCCAACCCGCTGGCGCCACCGATGACCCTCCGCCTCGAGGGCGACGAAGTGATCGCGACCGCCACCTTCGGCATCGCCTACGAAGGCCCGCCCGGCCACGTCCACGGCGGGTTCGTCGCCGCCGCCTTCGATGAGGTGCTGGGCATGGTCCAGTCCACCGCCGGCAACCCCGGCATGACGGGCACACTCACCGTCCGTTACCGCCGCCCGACGCCGCTCCGCCAGGAGCTCCTCTTCCGCGGACGCGTGGAACGCGTCGAAGGCCGCAAGATCTTCACGGTCGCCACCCTGCACGCCGGCGACACCCTCTGCGCCGAAGCGGAGGGCATCTTCATCTCCGTTGGCAACGAACACTTCCGCCGCCTCGCCGCCGCCGCTGGCCGCGAACTCGCCACCTGACGAGCCCAGCCCCCCCGCGCAGGGAACCGCGCCACCAGTAGCGCGCGCCCGGGAACCGCGCGCGTAAGCAAGCGGATGCTCCACCAACTCCGGAGTTCGCAGTGCACGTCCGTAGCGTCGCAGGGCACTCACGCGCAGGGAACCACGCGCCGGGAACCGCGCGCGCCAGCAAGCGGATGCTCCACGAACTCCGGGATTCGCGCCGTGCACGTCTGTCGCGCGGTCCGTCCGAACCGCGCGCGTAATCAAGCGGGCCGCGTCAACCAGCTCCCGCTTCTCACCACGCCTTTCCGTAGCGCGTCCATAGGAAGCGCCGGGACGGTCCTCCCGCCCCTCGCCAGGAGCGCGGTGTAGACGCGAGATATGGTGGAACATCCGCTTGCCGACGCGCGCGGTCCCCTCGGCGCGCCGTTTCTTCTGGCTCGCCACCCGAACGGGTGATCCCCTCTACGCGCCCTACCCCCACGCTTGAGACACACCAGACCCCGCAGGGGTTCCGAAGGAGCTCACCCATGGCCGAATCCACCCCCCTCACCCAGCTCAGCGACGCCCTCGCCGACGCCGTCGCCAAAGCCGGCGCCTCGACCGTCACCGTCAACGCGCGCAAGCGCCTGCCCGCGACCGGCATCGCCTGGGCCGCCGACCTCGTCGTCACAGCGGACCACGTGATCGAACGCGAAGAACAGATCACGGTCACGCTGCCCGACGGCACGGAGGCCGCCGCGACCATCGCTGGCCGCGATTCCGGCTCCGACATCGCCGTGCTCCGCGTGGCCGGCGGCGGGCTCACCCCCATCGCCCGCGGCGAAGCAGCGCGCGTCGGCCACCTTGTGCTCGCCGTCGGCCGGCCCGGCGCCGGTGGGCCGCAAGCCTCGCTCGGCGTCGTCGGTGCGGTAGGCGGCCCCTGGCGCACATTCCGCGGCGGCCAGGTTGAAGGCTACCTCCGCACCGACACCACCTTCTATCCCGGCTTCTCCGGTGGCCCACTGGTCGACGCCACCGGCGCCGCCGTGGGCCTGAATAGCTCCCGCCACGCCCGCGGCGCCGGGCTTACGATCCCGATCGCCGCCGTCGCCACCATCGTCAAGGCGCTCGTCGAGGGCGGCAAGCTCAAGCGCGGCTACCTCGGCATCGGCAGCCAGGTGGTGCGCCTCCCGGCCGCGCTCGCCGCGAAACGGGACGGCCAGGAGACCGCTCTGCTCGTCACCGGTGTCGAGCCATCCAGCCCCGCTGAAGGTGGCGGCATCCTTGTGGGAGATATCCTCGTGGGCGCGGGCGGCGTCGTCCTGGGCGACACGGACGATCTCCAGCAGGCCCTCGGCCCCGGCAGCGTCGGCCAGCCGCTCGCGCTCGACATCCTCCGCGGTGGCGAGCCCCAGCAGCTTGCCGTCACCGTAGGCGAAAGGGGGTAGCGATGACGGAGCATCCCCTGTCCTTCGATCGGTCGCTCGCCGATGCGAGCGAAACCCTCGCCCGCCGCCTCCGCGCCATCCTCGTCACCGTGCGCAGCGGTGCGGGCGGCGGCTCCGGCACGGTCTGGAAGCGTGACGGCGTGATCGTGACGAACAATCACGTTGTCCCTGGCGATCGCGCCACCGTCGCGCTCGCCGATGGCCGCGAGCTGGAGGCGCGCGTCACAGCGCGTGACCCCGACTCCGACCTGGCGCTTCTCCACGTGGACGCCGTCCTCTCCGAGGTTGCCGAGGCACGCGACGCCGCGACCCTCCGCGCCGGTGAGCTCGTGTTCGCCATCGGCAACCCCTGGGGCGAAGCGGGTGTGCTCACGCGCGGCGTCGTCCTCTCCCGCGGCCGCCCCAACGCTGACGGTCGTGCGCCGTTCGCCAGCGCGATCCGCGCGGATCTGCGCCTCGCCCCCGGCAACTCTGGCGGCCCGCTCGCCGATGCCGCCGGCCGCGTCGTGGGAATCAACTCCATGATTGCGGGCGGCCTCGCCGTGGCGATCCCGTCCGGGGCGGTGGCCCTTGTAGCGGCCCAGGATAGCCCGGGATTCCTCGGCATCAGCGGGCGCGCCGTCCCCCTGCCTCAGGCCATCGCCGCCTCCTACTCAGACGCAGACGGTGGCATCCTCATCACGAACGTTGTCGATGGCTCCGCCGCCGAGGCCGCCGGTCTCATCCCCGGGGACCTGCTCGTCGGCCTCGCGGGGTCGACGGGCCTTGAATCGCTGGCGCGCCAGATCCGGCGCCTGCGTGCCGGCCAACCGCTCGCTATCGATGTCATTCGCGCAGGACGCCTCCATTCAACCCATGCCAGCCCCGCCGCCCGCCACTGACCGGCGGGCGGCAGAGGCTTCCCACGGCCCGCCGCCACGGCGCACGATGGGAGCGATGGCTATGCCGCCCCACTCCGCATCGGACTCATCGCTGAGGGTCGCCGTTTGGTCCGGCGACCCCACCCGGCGGCGCCGCCTCGTCCTCGGGCTGGTCGATTCCGGGTTCGCTGTGGTCGGCCGCGACGAGAGTGCGGACGTGACCGTGGTCGTGGACGCCGAGGGACCGGAGTCGGCGCCGTCCGTTGTGCTGGTCTCCAGCGCCGCTGCGGCACGAGCGGCGCTCCGCGGCCTCGTCCCGCTCGCCGTGCTCGCGCCCGATGCGTCCCTCGCCGAAATCGCGGCCGCCGTCGTAGCAGTCGCCGAAGGACTGACCGTGGTTGCGCCTGAGTTCCGGGCGTTGCTCGCAGAGGCGCCGCCCGGCCCTCGGCTCGACCCCGAAACACCGGTTGACCTGACCCCGCGTGAGCTCGAAGTCCTGCAGCTGCTCGCCCTCGGCCTGCCCAACAAGACCATAGCGTCCCGTCTAAGCATCAGCGAGAACACGGTGAAGTATCACGTCGCCTCGATCTATTCGAAGCTCGACGCACAATCTCGCGCCGAAGCGGTGATGCGCGCCGCGCGCCTCGGTCTCGTGCCGCTCTAGCCCCAACAAGTCGCACGACGACGCCCTGGCCACAAGGCCGTTTCTCGAACTCTTTGTGTCCTTCGCGCCTTTGTGTGAACCGGTCCGGAATTTTTTCCGCTACCTCTCCAGCGCGTCACGGCCCGCGCGCGACCACTCTCGGTCCGCCCAGTGGGGCCAAATCCCCGCCTTTTGCCCTCCTTCTCAGCGGGGGCTGCCTGTGCGAAACTGAAACGTATGCCGGTGAAATCGAGTTCCGTCACCCGTCCCGTGGCAGACGGTTCGTTGCTGCCGTTCTCGATCTTGGACAAGGTCCGGCGGTACGTGGAAGGCACGTTCGATCCCGGCATACCGGCGCTGCCGGCCGCGACGGGACAGGCCGCGCTCCGCGTCGCCGAGCAGCTCATCGTTCTCACGCCGTACGAGCCAACCGTTTCCGCGGACGATGACGGCGGCATGATCGTCAGTGCGAGGCTTGATGCGGATCGCGTAATCTACGTGGAAGTCCGGAATGACATCCTCGAGGCGGTCCTCTATTCCGCAAACGACGGCTCCGCGCGCGTGCTGGCGATTCAGCAGGAGCGGGATCTGACGCGAGAGGCGCTTGCCCCGGTCGGCCGGTGAGCGTCTCGGGAGACCCGGTTCCCGAGGACGCCTGGGTTTGTCGCTTCATCCGACGGGATCAGTGGAGCGCCACGGAGCAGCGGCCCGAACCGACCGCCTTTTCCGCAAGCCGGCGTAAGCTGTCGGTGTTCGGGTTGGACGCCATCCGCGCCGCCGGATACGAAGCGAGCGCGTTGTGCTTTGGCAGCCTGAAGGGCGCCGGAGAAGCGCACCTTCTCGCCGCAGACTACGCGGACTTCGCCCCGCTGGTATCGGCGGAACACTTCACGCGACCAGTCGTCGTCTGGCGACCCGATGAGGTTGGACCGGACTGGGAGCGCTGGCGGGATGCGCACGCCAACGCTTCGGGCGGGAATCCCGCGTTTCCCCTTGTGTACCGCGTGGTTCTGGCCCAGCGGTGCACGGTGGCGCGGTTTCCGGAAGAGATTTAGCCCATTTTCTCCAGCGCGTCCCGGATGGAGCAGTCGGGCAGCCGCGCGTCCGAGACGAACCGCGAAAACACCCAACCAGCGGGCGTGCCGCTCTTGACGCGATACCACCCCGCGCCCGCCGCGGAGGCGCTTTGCGAAAGCGAACCCTCTTCCGTCAACACGAACTCGCTCGCCTGGACGAGCGCGCCGCTTGCCAGGGTCGCCGCAATCGCCGCCGTCGTCGAAGGCGTCCCCCTTACGTTGAGGCTGTCGCCCCCGGCACAAACGCGAAGCTCTCCCGGGAGAATGAGCAGCCGATGACTGGCGTTCTGGGTGGCGAACCAGAACCGCCATACGCGCTCCGTATCGCGGCCCATGATCACGGCCGCGCCGCCCACCTGGCCCGCCGTCGGGCGGTACGTCAGCTGCATCACTCCCTGGGCGACGGATGGCCCCGCGCTCTCGGGCGAAAGGCAGGCCTCCTGCGGCGTGCACT
>JAYUAG010000147.1:0-5401 GCA_043741475.1 Thermoflexaceae bacterium
CGGGCGACTGCAATAGCTGGCGGACGCCCGACTGGCTGCCCATGTAGGCGACGCCCTGGCGGACGGCGACGGCGTTGTCGCCCACACGGGTCATCTGCACGCCGTTCACGGTTTCGTTTGTGACAGCGACCCGAGGGGACTGATCGCGCATCGTCTTCAGGATCTGGGCGCGTACCCTTGCCTCGTCCGCCACCTCGCCAAGGAGGACGGTCGCCTCGCCATCGGATGTCTCCCACACCGCGACCGCCACTTCCCCCGTGAGCAGCGGGATCAGGGCGTCTATATTGCCCTCAATGCGGGAGGCGTTGCGTTCGAACAGGTCGCTGCCGAACAGGCTTTCGAACTCCTGGGCACGGGATTCGGAGTACTGTGCCCAGGCATCGGCGATGCCGGCCGTTGAAGCGAAGATCGCCGTCGTAGTGGGCACAAGCTTGATCAGTTTCGATTCGCGAGGCTGTGCCCACAGGGCGTTCGGCGAGCCGGTCGATTTTGAGGCGGCCTGGAAGCTGAAGCCTTCCTTTGTCGCCGTGAACAAACCACCGAACGGCGAGGTCGAGGCGTTTCCCGCGCCCGCCCGTTCCAGGGCCTTGCGCGTGTCCGCGTCGTCGAAGAACCCACCGGTTACCTTCGTCGGGTTCACGTAAGAGAAGACGATGAAGCTGCCGGTAAGGTCGTCGCGCACGTCGCGAAAGGCCTGGCCGGCGCCGAGCGATTTGCCGCCTTTCGAAGCGTCGATGACCGCTTTCATGGTGGCCTCGGAGCTGGTGACGACGATGTGGTCGCCGAGGCGCGCGAGATAGCCTTCGCCGTCGCTGGCCTCGTATGCGGCGCCCTTGTAGTCGCGCTTCTGCAGGGTTGAGCCCTGGCGGTCGACGATCTGGGTGCGCAGGACTTTGAGCGCCTTACCGGGATCCCGTGCTTTGACGACGACCCCGCCGTCCCAATCGTCAAGTGGCAAGTCTGCCGTCAGGAGGAAAACGGCGGCATCGCCGCCGAGAAACGGCGCGACTTCGTCTTCCCAGTCGAGGCCGCCGATGGTGACGGAATCTTTGAGTTCTTGTTCCGGGTCCTTCCGGCCGAGCTTTTTGGCGACGGCGAAGGCGTTCACCCACTGGCTGGACTTGAGGTCCGTGTTGAGCCCGACGTAGACGGCTGCGTCTTCGGGCACGAGGTTGGCGGAAGTGAGGTTGACTTCATCCGCCTTGCCCGAGGTGAAGAGCAGCGCAGAGGCCGCGACCGCCCCGGCCACAGCGACGACGCCGCCAACGATGAGGGCGCGCATGCCCCCGCTCAGTCCACCGAGAATCGCCATGACGCCTCCCCGGGGTCGGCTGCGGGGCCGCCCATCAAGAGAATACTCGACGGTGTCAAAGAAAGCGTGAGGGCGTACCGACATCGCTTGTGTGCGAATCGCTCGACCCGCTCCGGAGAGGCGGGCGTTCGGCCTCACGGAAGGACGATGAGGCCAGCGAGCGCGAAGTCGGAGTCGAACGTGAATATTTCGCGGACCCCAAGCTGACGGCTGAGCGCGATCAGCGAAGCATCCTGGTAGCTAAGCGGGATGCTCCGAAGCTCGCGGACTATCGCCCAGGCCATCGCCGAGTCATCCTCATGAACCTCGAAGACTCCGCCCCGCTGGATAGCGTCCACGGTGGCCATCGCCGCGTCGAAACCGAGACGGCGGCGCGTTAGCGTGTAGATTTCCTCGACCACGGCTTCGGTGGTATGCAGCAACCGGCGTCCGGTGACCAGTACCGCCGGGCCGCGCGGTGCGCGTCGTCGCCCGGGTCTCGTAGCGCATAAATCGCGGACGTGTCTACGAGCGCTTCCGGTCCCAGGACGCTGCCTCCGTCTCGTCGAGGTAGCGGTGATGATTCCTCGCCACATCAGGCGCCCCATCGATGGCGCGCGCCGTCCCGATCAGCGCGAAAAACGGGTCATTCTTGGGCGGCCACTCCGACGCAGAATCTGCCTCAGTAGCCCGCTCCGGATCGTACAGATAGTGGTCAACGTTGGCCGATACGTCAGTCGCGCCGCCTTCGAACGTCGGCAGGGAGAGGTAGGCGTCGTTCTCCGGATCCTGTGCCCTGCCCCCGTCGATGCCCAAGCACACGGCTACGGCCTCCCGCACCAGGTCGCTCTTCGAGCGGCCGAGTTCGCGCGCGCGGCGTTCGAGTTCGTCATCCTGTGACGGCTCAATGAGCACCTGGATCCGTCGATACGCCATCCTGTCCAACCTCGCTCTCGATCATACACAACAGCCGCGCCGCCCACACAGCCGCAGGGGTGCGTCTCAGACTTTGGCGTGGAATCGACGTGATGGCTGCGCCCGAGCACTTTGGCGGCGGTGCTCTTCGTCACTGTCCCAGACCACCGTCCTTTCCGAACCGCGCGCGTAAGCAAGCGGGCCGTATCGACCAACCGGGCATCGGGCACTCGGACGCCCGGACGTCCGGCAGCCTTCTGCAACCCGCTCCGTGTCCGTCGCGGTTCGGATTGGGGGCGCTGCCGACGCGCCAAAACGTGAGGCGCCCACACAGCCTCAGTCTCCCGCCAGCGAAGCGACGAAGGCGCGCACCCGCTCCGCAGGGGTACCTTCGGTGGTGGCGTCGATCGCGCGGATGATCGCCGTGCCCACGACCGCGGCCTCTGCCAGCTTGCCGACGGCCACAACGTGTTCGCGCGTCGTGATGCCGAAGCCGACGGCCAGGGGCAGGTCAGTGTGGCGGCGCACGCGCGCGAGGAACTCGGGCAGCTCCTCCGGGTTGACCGCCGTCTTGCCCGTGGTGCCCATGACGCTGACGCAGTAGAGGAATCCGTCCGCGGTGCCAGCGAGCAGGGCGATGCGCGCCTCTGCCGTCGTCGGCGCGACGAGCGGCACGAAGCAGAGGCCATGCTTCCGGCACTCGGCGATGAAGCCGGTGGCCTCTTCGGGCGGCAGGTCGATCATGATGAAGCCGTCGGCGCCGGCCGCGGCGGCGTCGCGCGCGGCGCGAGCCTCACCGTAGGAGAGCACAGGGTTCTCATAGCCCATGAGCAAGACGGGCGCCTTCAAGCCCAGGGCGCGGGCTTCGCGCACGAAGGCGAGGCAATCGCCGAACGTCACGCCCAGCCCGATCGCGACTTCGTTCGCCTCCTGGATCGTCGCACCGTCGGCCAGCGGGTCGCTGAAGGGTACGCCCAGCTCGAGGATGTCGGCGCCGCCTTCCTCCATCGCGAGCAAGATCGCGGGCGTGTCGCCCGGCGTGGGGTAACCGCCGGTGACGTAGCCGATGAAGAGCGGCCGGCCCTCAGCCTTGCCACGGCGGAAGCTCTCTTGCAGTCGTTCAGCCATTCCCGGACCCCGCAACCAGCAACGCGTAACTCGTCGCGTTGAAGAGGAAGTGAAATGCGATGCTGTCCCAGAGGCAGCCTCTGCGCCAGTAAAGCCAGGCGAGTACGAGGCCCACCCCGAAGAACGGGACGAAACTCCCGATATCGAAGTGGGCCGCGGAGAAGATTGCGGCCGAAACGGCCATCGCCGCGTACTTCCCCCACTTCAATAATCCCGTGAACACGAGGCCGCGAAAGAACAGCTCTTCGGCCAGCGGCGCGCCCAGGCAGGCGAGCACGCCACCCATGACGAGCGTGACCGTGTCGCGCTGGATCTCGATCGGCACGCGGTTTTGGGGGCGGAGGATCTCCGGCCCGTACTGCTCCATGCTCAACGTCCAGGCGATCACGAAGGCGTACATCGCGATCACGCTCACCGCCGGTACCCAGAGTTCCTCGACGCTGAAGCCGTCCATGCGGAACGTCCGGGCCAGCCGCCGGACGCCGTACTGTTTCGTGATCACCGCGACCGTGGCGATGAGCAGGGCTTCGTGTACCAGCGTCGTCGAAAAGCCCACGCGAATGCTGAACAGGTCGGCGGCGAGTTGCGGAGGGTCGGGTAGATCCGTGCCGGCGCTCGCGGCCTTCAGACTCTCATCGGTCCACTCCAGGATGCTCCCAGCGCGGTCGAACACGTCTGTACCCTCGTCCTCGAGCCGGAAGTCGTGCCCCAGGAGGACAATGAGCCCGATGAACGCCGCCGTCGTCGCGAGCTGAAAGAAGATGCCCCAGGAGAGGCCGATCCCGACCTGCTTGGGGCCCCACCACTTCTGCGTCAGGTGGCCGCCGGCGGGTGCATCCTCACTCAGAGCGTCACCCCGAGCGCAGCGGCGACGGTGTGCATGTCCTTGTCGCCGCGGCCGCTGAGCCCGACGAGGATGTCGGTGTCCGTGGGCATCGAAGCGGCGACACGCATGGCGTGGTAGATGGCGTGGCTCGGCTCGAGCGCGGGGATGATGCCCTCGGTCGCGGTGAGCGCCTGAAAGCCTTCGAGCGCCTGGCGGTCGTCGACGGCGACGTACTCCGCGCGCTCGGTCGTCTTCAGCCACGAGTGCTCGGGCCCGACGCCGGGGTAGTCGAGCCCGGCGCTGATGCTGTGCGTCTCGACGATCTGGCCGTTCGCGTCCTGGAGGAGATAGGTGCGCGTCCCGTGCAGCACGCCCGGCCGCCCCGCGACGAGGGTCGCCGAATGCTTCCCTGTGCCGACGCCTTCGCCCCCCGCTTCGACGCCGATCAGCCGCACCGGGTCATCGAGGAAGGGGTGAAAGAGGCCGATGGCGTTGCTCCCGCCGCCCACGCAGGCGATTGCGACGTCGGGCAGCTTGCCCGCCTGTTCGAGCATCTGAGCGCGCGCTTCGTGGCCAATGACCGACTGGAAGTCCCGCACGATCGTCGGGAACGGATGAGGGCCGATCGCCGAGCCGATGATGTAGTGGGTGTCCCGGACGTTCGTGACCCAGTCGCGCATGGCTTCGTTAATCGCGTCTTTGAGCGTCTTGCTTCCGCTCTCCACAGGGACGAGTTCGGCGCCGAGGATCTTCATCCTGAAGGCGTTCAGCTTCTGGCGCTCGATATCGACGCTTCCCATATAGACGACGCATTCGAGCCCGAGCATCGCGCAAACCGTCGCGGCGGCGACACCATGCTGGCCCGCGCCGGTCTCGGCAATGATCCGGGGTTTGCCGATGCGTTTCGCCAGTAAGGCCTGGCCGAGCGCGTTGTTGATCTTGTGCGCGCCCGTGTGGGCGAGGTCTTCGCGCTTCAGCCAGATACGCGCGCCACCCGCCTTCGCCGTGAGGCGCTCGGCGAAGTAGAGCGCCGTCGGCCGCCCAACATAGTGGCGGCTGAGGTCGGCGAGTTCTTCGGCGAACGCCGGATCCGCGCGCGCCTCGGCGTAGGCCCGCTCCAGCTCGTCGTGGGCGGCGACCAGTACCTCGGGGATGTACCGCCCGCCAAACTCCCCGAACCGTGAGCTACCCGCGACCGCGTTCACCATCGCACTCCCCCGTCGTCCCAATGCGTCCCGTCA
>JAYUAG010000148.1:0-12440 GCA_043741475.1 Thermoflexaceae bacterium
CATCTCAGAGTCGATTGGCCTCCAATGGGCGCCTCAGGAAGCTCTGCCGAGCACTGGGCCACCCCGCGTACCGAGGCGACCAGCGGGGCCACCGACCGCTCCGGGAGCCACGACGCCACCGCAGCCGCGCGCGGGCCCATGGCGTAGGGCGGCCGCCCGTCCCCGCCGCCACTCGGTCGGGCTCTTCGTCATGGGCGCCGTGTGGCTGCACAGTCAACGCCGGGCGGCGGTAGACTCCCGACCGAAGGAGGATCAACGTCCATGGAGTTGCAGCCGGTAACGATCGCCGGTCAGCGGTTCGCCAGCCTGGCCACCGGGCACGCGGACGTCTTCAGGGCGCGCGCCGCCAGCAGCGACGCCGACGGCGCCTTGCCGACTGAGAACTATGCGGAAATGAAGCGCAGTGGCTTCCTCGCAGCGTTCGTCCCGGCCGAGCTTGGCGGCCTCGGCCTTGAGTCTGTGCACGACTGGTGTGTGGGCCTGGATCGGCTGGGCCGTGGGGACCCTTCGACTGCGATCGCCGTGAACATGCACTTCGGAAGTGCTCGAAACGCCGCCGAGAGCTGGCGCCGGGCGCGCGCCGCGGGCGATGCGGCTGCCGAGGAGCGCGCCGCCGTGCCGCTCAGGGCTATTGCGAGCGGCAATCTGCTCTTCTGCGCTACCGCCACGGAGCCCGGAACCGACAACCTTCGACCTCGCACAACAGCCACTCGCGTTGAAGGCGGCTGGGCCATCAATGGCCGCAAGATTTTCGTGACCCTCTCCCCGATCGCCGACGTTTGCGCGATGAACGTGCGCGTTTCCGACGGGGACCGCGACAAGATCGCCTTCGCCATGGTGCCCGTCCGCACGGCCGGGTTCATGCCCCAGGACGACTGGGACGCCCTCGGTATGCGTACTTCGGGGAGCCAGTCGGTAGTCTTCGAAGATTGCCGCGTGCCCGAACACGCAGTGACGATTGCGAGCGACTGGGGTCGCTGGAGCCCCGGCCTGCTCCTGGGACGCACCGTCGGCAATCTCACGCTCGTGGCGGTGTTCCTGGGTATCGCCGAGAGGGCGCGAGAGCTGGCGGTGGAGGCGGCCTGCTCGCAGACGAAGGAGAAGCTCGGAGGCGCGCTGGGCTCGCATCCCGGCGTACAGCATCTCCTCGGCGAAATCGACATCGAGCTGGCGGCGGCACGAGCGATCCTTGCGGTCACGGCGCGGGACCTCGATTCAGTCCTCGCGAGGGCAGCGTCAGTCCCGCCGACGCTCTCCGAGGGACATGCAATCATGCGCGATTACCAGTGTGCCAAATGGACCGTGAACCAGAACGCGATCAACATCGTCTCGAAGGCGATGGACGTGGTCGGCGGAGGCGCCTTCATGAGCGGTAACGAGTTGAGTCGCCTTTATCGCGATGTCAGAGCGGGGCCGTTCATGCAGCCGTTCTCGCCTGCGGACCTGCACACCTACGTTGGGCAGGTGGCGGCGGGAGTGGCGCCCGAAGGCTAGTCGCGCTCGTCACGATGAGCGGCGCCGCCTGCAATTCAGACGTGGCGCGGGCGAGGGAGTGGCGTGACGGTGGCTCACCGGCGACACGGCCAACCGCCACCGCGCTCTTCGTGGATCTTCGCGCCTTTGTGGTTCACGCTTGATGATCATGCGCAAATTCTTTGGCAACTCCTCCGGTGGCCCGCGGTTTGCGGCCGATTGGCTCGTCGTCGGTCTCGGCAACCCCGGCGAGGAGTACGCGCGCACGCGCCACAACCTCGGCTTCTGGGTGGTCAACGAACTCGCGAAACGCGCCGGTACGCAGCCGAAGACGACCGGCAGCATGATGCACATCGGCGTGGGTCAGCTCGCGGGCGCGAGCGTCGCCCTCGTCAAGCCGAAGACCTTCGTCAACCTCAGCGGCAAGGCGATCGCCCAGGCGCAGCAGTGGACCGGCTGCGACGTGGCGCACACGGTCGTGGTCTATGACGACCTTGACCTGGCGACGGGGGCGATGCGCGTGCGGGCCGGCGGCGGTTCGGGAGGACATAACGGCCTCAAGAGTATCGTCTCCAGCGTCGGCGCCGAGTTCGTCCGCATCCGCATAGGCATCGGCCGCCCCGTCGTCGACGGCGAACCCACCTGGGAGCCAGAGCACGTCGCCGCCTACGTCCTGGGGAAGCCCGGCACAGAAGACCGCAGCGTGCTGGAAGAAGCCGCCCGCCTGGCTGCCGACGCGGTCGAGACTGTGATCACTGAGGGCCCGGACGCCGCCGGCACGAAGTTCAACCGGAAGGGGCCCGCCGAGAGGTCGTCCACAGGGCCAGGCTCAGCGCCATGAGCGCCGTCCCGGCCAGGGCCAACGCTCGACCAGGGGCCTCGTGCGGTTCGACGCGGCCTGTGCCCGCCTGCGGCGGCCCGACGTTCGCCGTGAGCTTCGCCACGATGAAGTCGTAATTCGTCCCTCCCGGATCGCGGCCGACGAAGACGGTGGCGGGGCGTCCCATGCGGTAGTTGCCGAGGTCGTCGCGGTAGAGCGCGGCGATTATATAGAGCCCCGTCGGGTCATCGTCGAACGAACCGCAGGCGCCCGCGGCCCCGGCCCACATGCGCTGGCCTCCGTCCTGAGAGCTCAGGATCAGGCTCGCAATGTCGACCATCGGCACCGGGTTTGGCGCGATTCCTTTGAAGACGCGGACAGGTTCGAGGCGAACCACGACCGGCACAAACTGGCCGAACCGCTCATAGCCCTCGGCCGGCTCCCAGCCGGTCACGCGACCTTCGACGATCAGATCGGCATTGTGGACGATGCTGTCGCACTCATTCCCGCAACTGCAGGCGAGCGCCACCGACGTGCCAAGGACCGCGCCACACGCGGCGACAGCGAGAGCGATCAGCGCGAGGAGCAACGAGCGCATACCTCCCTGAACGCTGGCCGGCGCCAGAATGTTCCCTATCCGCGCCTGCTCTCGCCTCAAAGGCCCGCGACCTCCGCACGCAGCCACGCTTTCGTCTCCGCCGCGAGCTGCGGAAACGGCCGCCCGACGATTGCGCCGTGAATGGCGTACAGCCAGTTCAGGGTCACCCGATCGGGGTAAGCGTGCCGGACGCGCAGATAGGCGGCCACCGCCCCCACGGTGCGTAGCTCTTCCAGCGACGCTGTTCCGGAAGCCCGGATGAGTCCCGCGCTCGTCCGCCCAAGGTTCACGCCCGCTTCGAGCGGCGTATTGCGTGGCTGCGTTGGGCGGATTGACGCCAGCAGCTCCGCCGCGCGAGCTTCGTCGCCCGCTCGCGCGGTTGCGAACCCTTCGCGCGCCAGCGTCGCCGCGATGTTGCCCGGCGGAAACAGCATCTCCGGGTCGCCGCCGGGAAGCTGCGTGCGGTGCGCCGCGACCGCCTCCAGCTTTCGCAGGCTGACGCTCGTCACATCGACCTCAAGCGGCCAGGCGTCGCTGCCGATCGCGTCCGCCGGCGGGTCGGGAGGGTCGCCCATCATCCCCACGCAGCGGTCATATTGGCGTAAGAAGAGGCCGCGCGGAAACGCCGCGTTGAGACCCACCGGCCGCGCGGACGCGTCCATGGAGGCCAGCGCAACGGCTACCCAGCGATGGACGGCGATATGGTCCGGGTGGCCATATGCCCCGTCCGCCCCGAGGGATAGCGCGAGGTCCGGCCGCACGCTGTCCAGCTCATGAGCGACGCGCTGCTCGCCATCGCGAACACGCGGCAGTCCGCCGTCGGGGAGGTTCCAGAAGAGCGGCGGTTCGGCGCCGAGAACCGCGCAGGACGCAGCCAGCTCCCGCTCGCGCGCAGCTCCGGCCTGCGCCAGGGGCCCACCGTCGTGGCGCTTGCCCTTTTCGCCCGAACTCGCGCAGACCACCACGCAGCGCCAACCCGCATCGGCTGCCAGCGCGATCGTCCCGCCGAAGCTGTAGGACTCGTCGTCCGGGTGCGGGATAAGCGCCAGCAACGTCGTCACAAGGCCATTCTCGCCCCCGGCGTGCGTTCGCCCCAGACCACGCCGGATGCTAGAGTCAGCGCGCTTTGCCCGGACAACATCGGGCCATTTCACGACACGCGAAGGGGACTGACTCATGGCTGGACGGCTTGAAGGGAAAGTTGCAATCGTTACAGGAGCGGGACGCGGCATCGGCCGCGGCGAGGCCTTGGCGCTCGCCGCCGAGGGCGCCCGCGTGATCGTCAACGACTTTGGTGGGACTTCAACAGGCGACGGCGGCGATGCCTCGCCGGCGGACGAGGTTGTGGCCGAGATCAAGAAGCTCGGCGGCGATGCCGCTGCCAACTACGGCAACGTTGCCAACACGGACGACGGCGAGGCGATGGTCAAGCAGGCGCTCGACGCCTGGGGCCGCCTCGACATCCTCGTCAACAACGCCGGAATTCTCCGCGACCGCATGGTCTTCAACATGAGCGAAGCCGAGTGGGATGCGGTCATCGCCGTCCACTTGAAAGGCCATTTCACCGTTACGCGTCCCGCCTCGATGGTCATGCGTCAACAGCGCAGCGGCCGGATCATCAACACATCCTCGGAGTCCGGCCTCGGGAACATGGGCCAGGCGAATTACGCCGCCGCCAAGGAGGGCATTACGGGGCTGACGCGCACGCTCGCTCTCGACTTGGGCAAGTACGGCATCACCGCCAACGCGTTGCGCCCTCGCGCCGCCACGCGCCTGACGATCAGCCCCGAGATGGCGGCCGCCCGCGCTCGCCGCGAAGCGGCAGCCGCCGCAGGTCATGTCGAAGACAGCAGCGCCCAGCAGGCGATCGGCGGCATCGGCGCGATGGCGCCCGAGCTCATCGCGCCGCTTGTGGTCTTCCTCTGCACCGATGCGGCCGCGAACGTCAACGGCCGCGACTTCCTCGTCGGGGGCAACGAGATCAGCCTGATGTCGATCCCGTCGCGGGAACGCACGATCTATCACGAGGGCGGCTTCACCGTCGAGATCCTGGAGCGGATTTTCGCCAGCACCCTCGGCGATGGGCTGGTGAATCCGCAGCCAGCACAGACGGCGAAGGGGTAGCCTGGAGGCCCGCGCTGGTCGGAGTTCGAGCGGCGAGTCCGGATTCTCGCCGCGCCTGAGAGGCCGTCAAAGGAGTTCGGCAAGGTGACTGTGGTTGACCCCGGCGTAGCGTCCCGTCGCCAGCGTCAGCATCCGTTCAGCGTGGGCCGGCCGTCGCCCGCGATTGCCATGGACGACCGCGCGTGGGCCCTCCCGCCGATAGGCTGACAACAGACGGTAGGCCTGCCGTTCGGACACCCCCAGCAGCGGCGGCGCCGCCGCCCCGGTCAGCGCCCCCGCAAGCACCCGGTTGAGCACCTCGATTCGTCGTTCGTCCGTGGTCGTCAAGGTCGTGTTAAGCCGCACGAACGACGCCCTAGACCAGTGCCTCACGGAGCTTTGGCAGTTCCGGGAATTCGACTTCCGACGGCGTGCTCCTGCGCGACGAGGAGGAAGAATTGCGGATGCGTTGGATCTACCGTTGGAGATGCGTTACCTTCTCGAACTGTGCGGTTTTGACGTCTTGGCAGAGTACTCGGGTTTCCACCGGTCGCCGCCGGCGTACGGCAAGGAGCAGATCTGGCTAGCGACGTCAACGGCAGGAAACGAGCCGGTGTGAACGGCGAGGCCGGGTTTCCTCGTGGGCTGCTACCGCGAATAGTACAACCGCCCGCCGGGCTCGCGTTCGTACTCAATGACGCGGCTCCGGCCGCGTGACGAAGCTCGGGAGTCACCGAACGGCGCCGGATCGGTCTTATCATCCTGGAGAACGAGGTCCGGTATCGTCGTCGGGCGTTTGGGCGCGCAGAGAACCTGCATGCGCCCGCGCCGACGGGTCGCGGCGAGCCTTCAGCAAGCTCGCGATCGTCGTGATTGCGAGCACCACGGCGATGACGACGAGCGAGGTAGTCGTGGAGATCTCAGGCACGCTGTCGCTCTGCAGGTGGCCCCAATGCAGCCCGAGCTTGACACCGATGAAGCCGAGGATAAGCGACAGGCCGGCCGAGAGGTAGACCAGCCGGTCGAGCAGGCCGGTGACGAGGAAGAACAGAGCACGCAGACCAAGCAGCGCGAACGCGTTTGCCGTGAAGACGATGTAGACCTCCTCGGTGACGCCGAAAACTGCGGGAATTGAGTCCAGCGCGAAGAGTATGTCCGTGCTGCCGATGGCTACGAGCACGAGAACGAGCGGTGTGAGCATGCGTCGCCCCCCGACATGCACAACGAGCTTGCCGCCATGGTAGTCGTTGGTGAAGGGAAGCCGCCGCTTGGCGAATTTCACCAGGGCGCTGTTCTCCACCGACGGGTCCTCATTACGGTGGCGGAAGAGCTGGACAGCCGTGGCGACGAGCAGCAGCCCGAACAGCAGGAACATGAACGAAAAAGCCGACAATAGCGCGGCGCCCAGGGCGATGAAGATGACCCGCAACATGAGTGCCAGGACGATGCCGATGATGAGCACCTCCTGCTGGTGCTCGCGGGGTACCGCGAACGTGCTCATGATCACCACGAAGACGAAGAGGTTGTCGATCGACAGGCTCTTTTCGACGATGTAGCCGGCGAAGAACTGCCCGCCGAAATCCCAACCGGCGATGACGCCGAAAACCACGCCGAAGGCGACCGCCACAGCGACGTAGAAGATCGATGTCAACGTTGCCTCACGGAAGCCCACATGGTGGGGGCGCGCGATGGAGACCGCGAGGTCGACGGCGAGCAGCACGAGGATGAGGCTCACCGTCAAGACCCAGCCGGTGGCGGTCACGTTGAGCATGCGCAGTCTATCTTCTGCGCACGCGCGCTTCGGAACTAGATCAGAGCGGGCGAAGACGTATTACGCCCCCTCGTCGTCGCACATACGAAATGCCGAATGGCGGACTGAGACCGAGCATTGCCAGCGGCTCGTGCGCGATTCGACACGTAGGACCGCCAGTCCTTCGGGCCGCGCGCGCCTGGAGCCCTGCGAGACGGAAGTCGTGTGAGTACATCTTATTCGCGGCAAGCACGTCAGCGCGGATCTGATAGCCCGGCAGGGCCGCATTGTAGGCCGCGACAGGGACCCCGGCCACCGGGCAGACCCAGCGCACGCTCCTCGTCGAACGCCTCAACGCGTCCCCGTAGCCCTGCGTCGACTTTGCACCTGACGCTCGCGCCACTTGCTCCCTGCTCGTAGCGTTCACTTCGTGCTGTAGGGATTTGTCATAGCCGACGAAGTTCGAAGGGGGGTCCATGCCCGGTAGCGAGAGTCAAACGGGGCTCGCAATTGAGGTCAGCGACGAACGACTCAGCGGGTTGCGGCGCTGGAACCTCGGTCTGGCCGCACTGCACCTTGGTCAGGCTGTCCCGCCTGTCGCGCTTCACGGTTACTGCGACGTTCGGCACGCCCCAGGACGTGACCGAAGAACTCCGGATCGAGAGCGTCTTCCCGGCCGACGTCACCACCGCGCGACTCTTCCTCGCGAGGGGGAGCGACAGCGGACGCTGAGCCCGACGAGGAGTCTGTGCGACCGGGATCGAACCTTGGCCGGGCGAGGCAAAGGCTAAAGCGCCTAATCGGATGACTGAGGATGGTGGGCGATACTGGATTCAAACCAGTGGCCTCGTCGATGTCAACGACGCTAACCAACTGAGCTACCCGCCTGGGCTGGCGCCGGCCGGCCGCGCCGCCCTCGCGCGAACGCTATCCTGACGGCTGACCTCCATCCCCTGCAAAATGCTTGATGGGGGTGCGGTTCAGGATTTTGCGTGGAAAACCAAGCCACCGCCGAGCCAGTCCGAACCGCGACGGTCACGGAGCGGGTTGTGTCACACGGCGGACGGAAGGCGGCCGGTCCCGTCGCCGGGCGTAGTCGCTACAACCCGCTTGCTGACGCGCGCGGTTCGGACTGCAGCTTCGAAGACCGCAGACCCGAGAGGGACAGGCCACCACTCGTGCAAAATCGTGAACCGCACCCGCTCGGTGGCTAGACAAGGTTGTTGCTAGTACGCTGCGCCGCGTGATCGCATCCGCCGAGCAGATTCTGCAAGCCCTGGCCGTCACGCTGCGGACCAGGATAGGCCCGAATGTCGCTGAGCCATTCGCCAGGACACAGGCATTTATGGCAGCCGTCGTCCTTGAGAAGCTCGCCGGGCAGCTCGTCGTGAGCGCCGCAGACGCCGCCGCCGGGGCAGAAGACCACAAGGAACTGGTGCGGGAGCTTCGCGCCGCCCTGCAGACAACTCCGAACGCGGCGCTCGGCAACGCACTCGAGCGGTTCGCCGAGCTCGACTGCGAGCGCAACTGGAGTGTCCTGATTCAAGAGCTCTATGCCCAGCGCGAGCCGCTCGGGACCGCGCACTATGAGCGCCTGTTAGGCCAGGTTCGCGTCGTGATGCGCGCACGCCTCAATCGCGCCCTCGCGTATGCGTCATGAGCGACAGGCCGGGGGACTCTCTCGAAGCGCGGATCACGGACTACCTCTGTGCTCACCTGGAAGCCCAACACCTCGAACTGCGGAACGTGGAGCAGGTCGCAGTAGGATGGTCCCACGAGACGTGGCTTTTCGACGCTGCCTGGACGGATGCTGCTGGGACACACGAGCAGGGCTTTTGCTTGCGGCGCGACCCCGGAAACGCGCTCCTCCGGGACCTGTCTGACCTCGGCACGCAGTTCCGCGTCCTGCGTTGCCTGGAAGGCACCGGGGTGCCAGCGCCGCGCGTCTACTTTTACGAGAGCGATACTCTTTTGCTGGGCGCACCGTTCCTCGTCATGGAGAAGGCGCCGGGTGTCTGTCCCAGCCCCTGGGGCCGCGAGGGCAGGAAGTTCTATCACGAAGCGGCCGCCCGCGGCACGTTGCCAGATAGTTTCACTGACGCGCTTGTCTCCCTTCACACGCTCGATTGGCGCGCGGCCGGCCTTCAATTTCTCGGTGTCCCGGGGCCAGGAGTCGACTTCGCCCGGCGCGAGGTCGCCAGGTGGCGGAGGCTCATCGAGCTTTCCGAGGTCGAGCCGTCCCCCGTGCTTACCGACGTCCTCTGCTGGCTGGAGGCCAATGCGCCATCGACCGACCACCTCGTGCTGGTGCATGGCGCCTATCGCACGGGCAACTTCCTGGTCCACGACGACCGGGTCTCGGCGGTCCTCGACTGGGAGACCGAGGCGATCGGGGATCCCATGTACGATGTCGCCTACGTGCTTTCTGGGCTCAACCGCGAGCACACGGACCTGCTATCGAACCTGGTCGAGCGCGACCGGTTCTACCAACGTTATGAGCAGGGCGCCGGGCTTACGATCGACGAAGAGAAATGCCACTATTACCAGGTCCTGTATGCGATGCGGTCCGCAGCTTTTTGGATGAGCGCAAGCAGTCTCTTTGCCAGCGGAAAGAACGACGACCTTCGATTGGCACGGACGGCCTGGTCGATCCCCGTCGTGCTCGACCAGGCCGCGCGAATGCTGGGATACTGACATGGCCGCTCCCGCAGACGAAGTGATCTTTACCCCGGAAGACGATCAACTCCATACGGCGGCGATGAGTGCCAACTGGTGGGAGACCGAGACAGCCTGGTTCTCCTTCCACAACGTGGAGCGCAGGCTTGGTGGCTGGCTGTACACGATGGTGCGGCCAAACATCGGCACGGTCGCGGGCGGCGCCTGGATTTGGGACCACACGGCATGGCTGCCCTGGGAAGTGCTCTACAGCGCGAACTACTCTGCGCTACAACTCCCTGAAGGCGCTGATTTGCGCGACATTACCCTGCCGACGGGTGTCTCGATCCGGGTAGTGAAGCCAACGCTGGCGTATGAACTCGGCTATGACGATGGCGACCGGCTCCGCGCCCGCCTGCTCTTCGAAGGCGCCATGCCGCCGGAACCTCTCGCGGCCGTCGGATCAACATTCGGCTCGGCTCATCACTTCGATCAATTTGGACGTGTAACCGGGCACATCGTCCTCCACGGCGAGCGAATAGACATCGACTGTCTTGCGATGCGCGACCGCACATGGGGTCCTCGCCCCGAGGACAGGCCACGTCAGGCGGCGTATGTGACTGGCGCGGCGGGCCCTGAGCATGCCTTTCTCGCGGTCACGAACGCACGGGGCGACGGTGACACCATCGCGTACGGATTCCTTCGCCGGGAAGGGAAGACAATCAGCCTTGCGAGCGGTAAACGCCTGGTCGAGCGAAATGCGGAGCACGGGTGGGTCGAACGAGTGTCGATCATCGCGACGGACACGGCAGGCCGCGAGCTGACGGCTATCGGCCTGCCGGTGAGCAGGATGATCATCAACCGCCACACCTTCTTTGACATCAACAGTCTCATGCGCTGGGATATCGATGGCGAACTCGGATGGGGTGAGGACCAGGATATGTGGCCGGTGCACCGCTTCGCCGCGGCTCGCCGCGATCGGAAGTTTTGAGCCGTGAGGCATTCCTTGATGGATTCTTCGTCAAGTCTCCCCCGCCTACCCCTGGCGTTTTGCGATCGCCGGGAACTGCTATCGCGCTCCGGAGAGCCCTTGCCGTGAAGATTGATCTTCGGAACCACTTGCGTCCCGGCGACACGGTGGTGGTCGGTCAGGGAACCGCCGAGCCTCGGAGCCTTGTGGAAGCGTTAATTGAGCAGCGGCGCGAACTTGCTCCGTTGCGCGTGTTGGTAGGAGCTTCGTTCACCGGTCTCTTTGAGGCATCGTATGCAAAGGAGTTCCAGTACATCAGTTTTGGCGCGATCGGTCGCACCTCCAGGCTTGCCAAAGCTGGCGTTCTATCCATTTTGCCGATTCACATCGGGTCGCTGCCGGCGTTGATTCTCAGCGGTCGCCTGCACGTCGACGCGGCCCTAATCCAGGTGAGCACGGAGACCGAAAACGGGCAGCATTCTCTCGGCCTCGTGGCTGACTACCTGCAAGCGGCTATAACCCGTGCCCGGGTCACACTGGCCGAACTGAATCCGAATGTGCCGTTCACTCACGGGGACACACTGGTCAAAGCCGCCCGGATCGACGCGACCGTGCACGATGACCGGCGACTGATCACGGTGGAGCGACGCGCTCCTCTCCCCGAGGACGACGCCATCGGGCGCCTGGTGGCTGATCTGATACCCAACGGTGCGACCCTTCAGTTGGGCATTGGCGGGACGCCCGACGCTATACTTGCGCATCTTTACGGCAAGAAGGACCTCGGCGTCCACTCCGGACTAATCAGCGATGCAGTGCTTGATCTTGTCGAAGCTGGTGTGGTCACGAATCGCCGCAAGGAGGTGGATCTCGGGATCACCGTGACCGGCGCGCTCTTCGGCGCCGACCGCCTCTATTCCTGGGCAAACCACAACCGTACTCTGGCGATGCGATCCTTAAATTACACTCACGACCCGAGGGTGCTGAGTTCATTCAGTGCGCTCTACGCGATCAACTCAGCGATTGAGGTCGACCTGGGGGGCCAGGTCAACAGCGAGTTGGCTGGTGGAGAGTATTTGGGCGCAGTAGGCGGGCAGGGCGCGTTCGCCAGGGCCGCCCTCATGTCCGCGTCGGGAAGGTCGATCGTTGCGCTGCCAGCGACGGCACGGAACGGAACCGCGTCCCGCATCGTTCGGCGCTTAGCCGACGGGACAGTCTCAACTACGCGAGCCGACGCCGACGTCATTGTGACCGAACATGGAATCGCGGACCTGCGCGGGGCTAGCCTGGCCGAGCGCGCGGAGCGGCTGGCCGCCATTGCCGATCCTCGGTTCCGAGCTTCGTTGAGGGGCGCATAGCAGTGTCAGACGCGTGGCTTCATAGCTGCAACTTCAATCGGCGACCGTGGTGTCGTCGGCATGCCAGCCAACTTCGGGTGGTGGCGCGCCCTACGGCGTGGCTTTACAAACGCGACCGGACTCTCCCGTCTCCCCCGACCGAAGGAGGTCCGGCAGAGCGGCCGGACTGAGGACAGAGGGACGAATCTCGATGCGGACTGGCGCGTACACTCGGAAACGGTCGCGGGTCTCGCACATCCGGTTGGTCCCGCCGGCGCCGAGGCGCTGGCCGGCGGGCTCTCCCGCCCACCAGCGGGCGAGCGTTGGGGAGCTGACGTCCGGCGAGCGGCCTTTGGGTGCGCATCGCCGGCGCGCTCGTTAGCATGACGCTGTGCGCGAGCTACAGGCTGGACTCTGGCACTGGCAGGCGCCGCACCCGGACTGGACGCCGGCTGAGCGGTGGCCGCAGGTGGTGTCGTCATATGCAATCGACGACGGCGCCCGGCTGCTCCTCTTCGACCCACAGTCCGTGCCGGACGGGCTCCTCGAACTCGCGGCCGACCGCGAGCCGGTGGTGGTGCTCACCGCGCCCTGGCAAGAACGCGACACCCAGAGCTTGGTCGAACGCCTCGGCGCTTCCGTGTTCGCGCCGCCGCCCGACACGGCCCAGGACCTGATCCACAAGTACGGCATCACCGCCGAGCAGGCCGGTGACGGCAGCCCGGACCTGAAATGGC
>JAYUAG010000149.1:0-2233 GCA_043741475.1 Thermoflexaceae bacterium
AGATTCGAGACCGAAGGCCTGGCCTTCGCCGTCTCCACGGCGGCGTGGTTCGAGTGGGCGATGCTCTACTACTGGTTCTCCATCCGCACGAAACATCACGCCCAACAGGAACTCTTCAAGATCGCGACGTTCAGCGCCTGCGCAGCGGCGATGGCGCTCTTCATCGCTGTGGCGTTCGCGCCCTTCGACGCCACGTCGCGGTTCGACAATGTGGTCATCGCGGTCGCCGGCGCCATGGCCGGGGCGCTGGTCTACGCGGGCGCCGCGCGCCTCGCCGCTGTGGAAGAACTGGACGAAGCCGTCTCGCGGGTGTGGGGCATGGTGCGGCGAAACTGACTGCGCCGTTGCGATCGGCCGGTCGTGAGGGTACGTTGGTTGGAGGCGGTTGGGCAGGGCGCGAACATGGCAGACGACGACGGCGCTCAGCGCGTTGCGGCGACACGCGACTGGCTGCGTCTGGTTGCCGGCCATCACGCCGCGAACCTTACCCGGAGACAGGCGGAGGTCCTGGTGCTGGAAGCGCTGGGGCCGAGTCCGCGATCGCTGAGCGACTGGGTTTGGGGCTCCGAACCGTCCAACACCACGCGCGCGAGGCCTACTGGCGCGTTGTACCGGCTGGCGCTGACGCAACGCGCGCCAACGGCCAGCTCTGGTCGTATTGCCATCTGCACTGCTGCCTCGCAAGAGAGTGGACGGCGCTGGTGGGCGAGACTGAGACTGGCGCTTTTCCGCCGGTTCTCTGACGCGCCTGGCACTGGTCGGCCCCTGCCCCATGCGCTCATCATGGGGCCATGAGAGAAGCGACGATGAATCGACTCAAAGCGCTCTACGCTAACCGCGCGACGAGAATCGCGGTCGCGGCTGCGATGGTGGTTGCGCTGCTGCCTGTCATGACCGCGCTAGCAGTCAATCCAGACTACCGGAGCCACAACACGGTGTGCTTGTGGGTGGCCACGTCAGGGGCCACCGGAGCCTCGGGCTTTTCGCATCCAGCGTCCGGCAGTACGGCAACTGCTACCAGTTCCGGGTGTCTTCAGCTGCATTCAAGGCTTCAGATTCGCAGTACTACTGGTATTATCGAGCGTGGCAGACGTCGGCTTACTACATCCACTTTTGCGACAACCCAGACACTGGCGGAGGCACATGCTACTGGGCGAATATCGTGATCGGCTACCACGATGTCGAGTCGTACCCGGCGTTGTATGACTCTGACGGGACGTATGCCGAGTGCAGCGGTTGTTAGGAGGACAACAATGAAGCGCAATCTTAAATCACTTGGTGTGATCGGAGGACTTCTAGCCGGATGCGCCGCGCTCGCTTCGCTCGCACTCGCGCTCGACAGCCCGGCGTCACCGTCCTCGTCCGTTGCGACGGACCTCGAAGTCGCCAGGCGTCCGCTTCCAGACGTACTCCCGCTCCCGGGCCCGCTTCTACGCCCCGGCCTACCCGAGTCGCAGCGAGCGATCATGGCCGATGGGTTCGTAGACGACGGGGAAATGCGGGCCGCCGTCGCTGCCACCGTGGCATGCATCGAGGCAAAGGGCCTGCGCGTGGATATCCCGAAGTCCGGGGACCCTGGGGAACGAATCGACCGCATTATCCGCGTCATCACGGCCGGGCCGGAGTCGCCCTCCGTAGCGGTCTTCGCCTGCAAGGCCGAGTTTCTGGACGACGTCGAAAGGCTGTTCGGATACCAGGAAGCCACCCGCGCGGGATTGACGCGTGACCAGGCTCGCGCAATCTACGACGCCTGCATGGCGGGACGGGGCTTCCCCGTCGATGACCCGAAGCGCGGACCAACAGACTTCTCTACGCTTGAGCGATGGCAGGAGGTCCAATCAACGGTCGCGGGTCACGAGGCCTTCGTGGCCTGCCAACTGAAATTGACGCAGGCGCGGCGTGGCGACCCATAAGCTTCGAGAGCGCCCCTGTCCCCTTCGACGCCGGACTTTCACACTGAGCCTGTGAGTCGTGTGGTGAAGGTGGATGCGAAGTTCCCCGACCCCGCCGTGATTCCTTGAGCGCGCCCTGGACGCAACACCACGCCCAACAGGAGCTGTTCGCCCTTGCGACGTTCAGCGCCTGCGCGGCGGCGACGCCAGCTCGCGGTTTGACAACGTGGTCATCGCGGTGTCCGGAGCGATGGCCGGGACGCTGGTGTACGCCGGCGCGGCACGGCTCGCCGGTGTGCAAGAGTTGCATGAAGCGATTCAGCGGCTCGCCGGGATGGTCC
>JAYUAG010000150.1:0-12396 GCA_043741475.1 Thermoflexaceae bacterium
ACGGTCGCGACGTCGCATTCGACCTTGCCGATCTTGTAGCCGCTGACCGGCGGGCAGGGGTCCGTCAGAACCGTGCCTTCGCGGCCTTTGAGCCGGAAACAGGTGCGGCCGAGCCAGGTGATTTCGAGGGCCATAGAGCCATGGTAGCGGTCGCCCCGGCAATGCGGAACCAATTGCTGAGCGGGCGATCGATTAGGCGACGGGAGCGGTCTCGTCCGCTGGCTCTTCGCGGCCGAGGCGGCCAGATGCCGAGGCCCGGCGCCCCGAGGCGGGTATCGTGGATGTCGCCACGGCGAGGCCGAACGGCGGCATGTTGTTGTAGACCGCCTCGTATTGCCCGGCCTTCACGAGATACGTCTCGTGCCAGATGCCGACGTCGCCGTTGCTGCCGACGCTCTTGTTGAACTTCGTCCAGGCTGGGAAATGCGTCTTGTCCTTGCCGCGCGAGAAGGCCTCGAGGTCTTCGAAGGAGCGCCAGTACTGGAACACCATCGGCGCGAGCGGGTTGGCAAGGTACTGGCGGTAGCCGAGCAGGCCCATCTCCGGGTGGCTGGCGAGTTCGCGCAACATCCGCGGCATGGCGAGGAATACGGGCAGCCACTTATGCGGCTTCCAGGGGCGGTTGACGCGCATCCCGATCATGAACACGACGAAGTCGCCCTCGACGTCGGCCGTCACCCGTTGCTTTACGATTTGCGCCATTGTAGTCCTCCTGTAGGTGTTGTGGTGTCAGTCCTGGCCGCGATCCCAGCGGAAAAAGACGGTGGCGAGGATGAACCCCGCCACGAGCCACGCCGCGAGCACAGCGAAGACGATGGGGAGATCCCAGGCGCCGCCCACTTCCTCCGACTTGAACCAATCGGGGAGGAAGACATAGCGCAGCCCCTGGGCCATCCAGCGCAGCGGAAAGACGGAGGCCACGCCCTGCAGCCAGCCGGGGATCTGGTCGAACCGGACGAACACGCCCGAGATGAACTGGAGGATGATGGCGATCGGCGTCGTCATCGCGGGGGCGGAGCGGCCGTTGGGGACGATGCGGGTGAAGGCGATGCCGAGAAGTGCGCAACTGGCGACGCCCATCACCCCCATGGCGATGAGGGCGAGCCAGCGGCCCGGGTCTGTGGGGAGCTTCAGGTCGTAAAAAATCAGGCCGATGATGATCATCAGCAAGAGCTGGACGAACGTCGCCACCGTGACGAGGCCGATCTTGCCGGCGAAGTAGGCCGTCTTCGGCAGTGGTGTCCCTCCGAGGCGCTTGAGTAGCCCTTCGTGTTGCTCGATCGAGATCGAGATTGCGAGCGTCTGAAACGCCGTCGTGAGCGCGCCCGCCGCGACCATACCGGCGACGTAGTACTGGCTCAGGCTGACTGCGCTTTCGCCGGGGGGCCCCTGGATCTTGTCGCGGAAGATCGAGGCGAAGATCACGAGCATCATCACAGGGAAGGAGAAAGTGAAGACGGCCGCTTCGGGGTTGCGGACGAACTGCTTCAGCTCCAGCACCGTGCGCGAAAGGCACAGGGCCGGCAGTGCGCCCGTCCGAAGCCGCGTCGATGCCGGCTTGGCGGTCAGGATTTCCGCGGTCATGGCGCCACCTCCGATTCACCGATCATGGAGAGGTACACGTCTTCAAGCGAAGGCCGCGTCACGCTGAGTGCCGGCAGTTCCGCGACGCCATGGTCCGCGGCCCAGCGGGTAAGCGCCGCAACGGCCGCGGTCGGCTCGTCCGTGGCCACCTGCACACGGCCATCGGCTTCCGAAACCAGACCATCGAGCGGCGGCAGCGCGCCCTCGCCGAGCACGCCGTCGCGGGTGAACGTCACACGCGCGCCGGCGCGGTCTCGGCCCCCGATTTCATCGGGCGGGCCAACCTCGATCAGTTCGCCGGCGCGGATGATACCGACGCGATCGGCCAACGCTTCGGCTTCGTCGAGGTAGTGCGTGGTGAGGACGATCGTCTTGCCCAGTTCGGTGAAGGAGCGGACCACGTCCCAGATCTGGCGGCGGCCCTGGGGGTCGAGGCCGGTGGTCGGCTCATCGAGGAACACGAGTTCCGGGTTCCCCACGATGCCGAGGGCGAGGTCCACCCGGCGCTTCTGGCCGCCGGAGAGCTTTATGCAGCGCGTTTTGCGCTTCTCTTCGAGCCCGACCATGGAGATGACCTTCGAAGGATCGAGCGGGTTGGGGTAGAACGTCGCGAAGTGGCTCACGATCTCGAGCGGCGTGAGTTCGTCGAAGACGTTGTTCGTCTGGAGGACGACGCCGACGCGCGCGCGCCAACTGCGGTCAGCCTTTCCGGGATCAAGGCCGAGGACGCTAGCCTCGCCACCGGAACGTGCCCGGTAGCCTTCCAAGATCTCGACAAGCGTCGTCTTGCCCGCGCCGTTCGGCCCGAGCAGCGCGAAGACCTCGCCACTGGCGATGTCGAGGTCGATGCCCTTGAGGGCGCGGACATCGGCATAGCTCTTCGTGACGCCCCTGGTGCGGATAACCGGCTCAGACAACGGCCACCTCTCAGATAGTGACAGTATCGGATAGTGACGCTATCTTTTGGCGGTGTCAAGCCCTCCCCCGGCGAACCAGGCCACGGCAGACGAGATGCGCGTCTCTTCGCTCGCAGCCGTCTCTGGCGTCAGCGTCGCCTCCATCAAATTTTACCTTCGAGAGGGGCTGCTGCCCGCAGGCCGGCGGACGCGCGCGAATTCCGCGCTCTACGGACCGGAGCACCTGCGACGCATACGATTGATCCGCGCGCTACGTGAGGTCGGCGGCGTAACGATCGAGGGGATCGCGACCATCTGTCGCGTGCTCGATGAGCCCGGGTCGAGCTTCACGACAATGATGACAATGATCGGCTGTGTGGCCGACGCCCTCGGCCCTCCGGTCGCGCTCGACAAGGACGCCGACCTTTGGGCTGCGGCGGCGGCGGACCTTGAGGCTTTTCTCGCGGCCAACGGTCTGCCGCATCGCCCGGAGTCAATCGCGCGAGCACAACTCACGGGCGCACTGGTGGGGTTGCGGCGTCATCTCAATCCGACGACCCCGGCGTTCATCTTCGCGCCGTATGTGGAGGCGATGCGGTCGATCACCGCGTGGGAACGCGAGTCGGCGTCGCTGCCGGGTTCCATGGGCATCACGGGGGAAGGGCCCTCGGCAGTATTGGAGGCGGTGGTCTACGGCACGATCCTCTTCGAGCCGGCGATCCTCGCGATCAGGCGGCTGCTACACGAGTATCACGAACTCGCCGCCGCCGCCGCTCCCGAAGCGAGTTGAGGCGGGCCGCTTTGAAGGTCAGCCGACCGCGCCTGGCATCGACGGACGGCCAGCGGCCACAGAGAGAATCCCTACCCGCGACTCCTAGAATGCGGCCGTGTGCCGAGGTTCGCTCGGTTACCCAGGCGCCGTCGTCAGTCGACCAGCGCTTCGATCACCCGAGAGACGATCGCGTCGGCCTTCGCCCGCATCTCTTCGTCCGTCGCATCCTGGATGGGATGGGGGACGAAGATGCGCTGGACGTCGGGTAGGCCGAGCATCTTCGCCTGGCTCTCGGCAGCATCGATGAACTCGCTCGAGGCGATGAAGACTGAGGGCTTGCCCTGGATTTCGAACCATGTCGTGTCGTGCACACTGCACGTTGTGCAGGATCCTCAGTCGGCAAGGGCTTCGATGACGAAGCCACACTCCTCTGCGATCGTGCGGCGCAGCTCATCTGGCGCCGGCTTGGTGAAGGTGGGCTTGCTGTAGTGCTTGAACGTGACGCCGGGCAACCGTTCGCGAAGCCGTTCTTCGAGGCGGGCGATCAGCACATTGCCGCGCGGCTTCGAGATGTCGAGCAACGCGACGGTGCCGGTGATCGCCTCTGGGCGCTGGCTCAGCGAACGCCGGACCGGGACGCGTTCATCGGTAGGGTCGAGAATCACCTGGCTCATAGCTGCATCCTCCGCCGCCACTATAGGACATCATCGGATGCGCCACACGTGCCTCAGGCCGCGCGACGGTCGCCGCGGCCGCTATCCGGGTCATCATGCCTCCAGCGCCGCGTGGCGGCGGGAGAGGTGGAGGTCGGGGTCGCGGCTGGCAGCCACCACATGCGCGCGCTGGGGTAGGCGCCCAGTGGGCGGTCGTCGGCCCGTGGTCCCCCGCCGGCCATGTCCCGGTTGCGGTTGTCGTTGTTGTCCACGTACCGTTCCCTCCCCTTCCATGTTCGTCGCAACCACGCGTCTCCGGAGTTTCGGGTGAGGGGCACAACGGTGACTGACGATTCATGCGTCCACCGGCCGTCCACCCCAGAGGCCCGCCCCCAGGAACGCGCGAACGGCCCGATCGTTTCCGACGGGACCGTTCGCGTGGTGGGGGGCCTTCAGCGATCCCGAACGCGTGTTGGCGCGTTCAGTCGTCTCTCCGGGTTAGCAGCTCCAGCACCATCCCATGGGGGAAATGGCCTTGTCACCGACAACTTTGCCATCAGCGAGTGCGCCAGCGCTCGAAAGCGCGATCGCGCTTATGGCGACCAACGTGAGGACGAGCGCGAGCAGCTTTCTTCGGGTCTTCATTGCCTCTCTCCTTGCCGGCCGATTGAGCCGGACAGGCCTGGATTTTGTCTTGCCTGTGGACTGAGAATCGCACGGGCCGGGGGCCGGACGCGTAGTGATTTGGGTGTAGCACGGTGACAGCCGCACCGGCGGTCACCGTCCCGTCACGTTGGCGTCCGAAAAGCGGCAGCACGAGAGGCGCCTGTAACTGGCGCTCGCGGCGAGCGCGTTCTCGCTATACTGCCGCGATGGAATTCGACCCTGTCGCCGTCGCCCGTTCGCTCGCTCCCATCATCGCTGCTGGCGCCGATGAGGCGGACCGGGAGCGCCGTCTGCCGGCGAACGTAGCCGCCGCGATGGCGAAGGCCGGGTTGCACCGTCTCTCCACGGCGCGTGTCTTCGGCGGCTACGAAGCAGATCCCCTCACACTCATGCGCGCGATTGAGGCGGTCTCGGCGATCAACGGGTCGGCTGGCTGGAACCTGATGATCAGCCTCGAAACGACGGGCATCGCCAGCGGCGCGGTCAGTCAACGGGCTGGTGAAGAGATTTACATCGCGAACCCGGAAACGATCATGGCGGGGGCGCTGCGGCCGGGCGGAAAGGCGCGCCGCACCCAGGGCGGCTGGCGCGTCAGCGGCCGCTGGCCCTTCGCCAGTGGCATTCACAACGCTCAATGGTTCTGGGGCGGGTCACTGGTCGAGGACGAATCGGGCGAGCCGGTCCGCGACGGCGAAGGATTGCAGCGCCAGATGCAGGTGCTCGTGCCTACGAACGATGTGGAGATCATCGATACCTGGCAGGTATCCGGACTGCGCGGCTCCGGCAGCCACGACGCCGCCGTCCACGACGTCTTCGTGCCCGAGTGGCGGACGACCGACGCCTATACGGCTCCCGCCCGCCAGCTGGGCCCGCTCTTTCACTACCCGATCGTCTCACGCCTCTGCCTGACGAAAGTCGGCGTAGCCACGGGCATCGCCCGCGCCGCGATCGACACGTTTACGCAGCTCGCGACCGAGAAGAAGCCCTTCCTCTCGCAGCAACTGCTGCGCGACCGCGGACACGCGCAGCTCGCGGTAGCGGAGGCGGAGTGCCTGCTCAGCGCCGGGCGGGCCTTCATGTTCGAGGCAGTGGGGCAGATGTGGGAGACCGTCTGTGCAGGCGAGCGGCCTTCGCCCGAGATGCGCATTCGCCAGCGGCTCGCCGCCTCCTACGCGGTGGATTCGGCCGTGCGTGCCGTCGAAATCGTGCACAAATCGGCGGGCGCGACGGCGAACTTCCTCAGCAGCCCGCTCGAGCGCCAGATGCGCGATGTCCACGTCGTGGCCGCCCACGTGACCGTCCAACCGGCGTTCTTCGAGACGGCGGGGCGGGCGATGCTCGGTCTCGAGGTCGCACCGGGGAGTTTTTGATTTCATCAACGGCCCGCGGGCGCAGGCGGACGCATGCTCGGTCGGCCACGCGGTCTGGCCGCCACTGCCTCTCCATCCCAGCGCTTGCTGACGCGCGCGCTACGGCGGCTGGCGGGCGTTGGCGACTAAAGGCGCTCCCGGAGCCGCAGTGGGTGGCGTTACTGCGGATGTGGGGGCATGATCCCGGGCTGCTCGCTCGTTGCTCCCCTCGCCCTCCGCAGAGGCAGCGGGGCTGGGGGTGAGGGCCAACCGGTGCGAGGCGGCGTTACCTCAGCGGCGGGCGGCTTCGGGGAGCGGATCCCAGGTGTAGGGCCACGTTGGATGCCACGGACGGACCCGTTCGAAGGCGGCGGCGGCCTGGAGGACAAGGTCGTCGCGGTGGCGTGGGCCGATAATCTGCAACCCGACCGGCAGCCCGCGCTGGGAGAGGCCGCAGCGCACGGTGGCCGCCGGATGCCAGCTCAGGTTGAACGGGATGGTGAACGAACCCACGCCCGAGTCGTTCGCCTGTCGGCCCTCTATCTGCTCGGGGTAGCCGCCGCGCGCAGCGAACGGGTCGTACGGGACGGTCGGGGTGAGCAGGAGGTCGAAACGATCAAAGACATCGGCGCACCAGGCGTTCAAGGCGGTGCGAGCCTTCGCTGCTTCGTGCCAGCGCGCGGGCGACATCTTCGAAGCGCCTTCGAGACCGGCGAGGAAGCCGCGGCGGATTAGCCCTTCCTTTTCCGTGCCGATGTACTCGGCGAGGCGGCCGGCCGCGAAGAAGCTCCCCAGGTGGCTCCATTCGCGCGCTATCTCCGGGGGGCCACCGCTGATCCGTTGGATGCGATGGCCCATACGCCCGAAGTCGCCGACGGCGTCTTCGCCGAGCTTCGTGATGTCGGCCTGTACGACCGCGTAGCCGAGATCGCCCGCGAAGCCGATGCGGAGGTTGGCCGGGAGCGGTTCGGCGACGCGCTCTTCGTAGCGGTAGCCCGGGTGAGGAAGGCTGTTTGGGTCATGGGGCGAAGCGCCGACCACCTGGTCGAGCCAGAAGGCGCCGTCCTCGACGGTCTTGGTGAGAGGCCCCCAGCACCCCGTATCGCCGTATTCCCAGGCCTCGGCCGGCCCGCGCGGCACACGCCCGTAGCTCGGCTTCATGCCGAAGGCGCCGACGAAGCTCGCGGGGATGCGGATCGAGCCGCCGCCGTCGCTCGCCGTGATCAGCGAGAGCGCTCCAGCAGCGAGTGCGGAGGCGGAGCCGCCGCTCGAACCCCCTGGCGTGAGCGCCAGATTCCAGGGGGAGCGGGTCGTGCCGTAGACCGGGTTGCGCGTAAACGCGGGCGCGCCGAATTGCGGGACGTTCGTCTTGCCGACGACGATCGCGCCCGCCGCCTTGAGGCGCGAAACGAGGACCGAGTCGTGATCGCTGATGCGGTCCTTGAAGAGAAGCGAACCTTCCGTGGTCACCAGGCCGGCGGCGTGTTCGAGATCCTTGACGCCGAGGGGGATGCCCTCAAGCGGCCGGCCAAGGCCGCGGGCGAGCGCTTCTTTGGCCGAGACGGCGTCCGCCATGCACTGGCCGGCGTCCCGCCGGGCGACCACGGCGTTGAGGTCCGGGTTCACCTCGTCGATGCGGGCAAGGGTGGCCTCCATGAGCTCGACCGGAGAGATGCGGCGCTCGTGGAGCGCGACGGCGGTCTCCTTCAGGGTGAAAGTCAGGATCTCGTTCACGCTGGATCCTTCGCACGAGTATCAGCCCGCCAGCCTACAATGCGCCCCACCTCAGAGATGGAGCAAGCAATGATCAGCAAGCAAGACCTGGCGGATGGCATCCGCTTCGCGGGCGAAAGGGCGGCGGCGGCGGCTGGCTACTGTGCGGACTGGGACCATCAGCTCGGCCACCAATGGACCAGCGGCGACGCCTTCCGGCATGTCGCCGCTACGGCTGGGGGCGCCGCCTCGCTCGCGCCGATGCTTGATTCCGGGATGCTTTCGGGGATCGGGGCAGACCGCATCGCCCAGGGAAACACGAAGGCGATCGCCGACATGGCAACAAAATCGCGCGACGAGGTCGTGCAGGCGATCCGCGATGGCCACCAGGCGTCGGCGGCGTTTGTCGCGACCATGGACGATGCCGACCTCGCAAAAACGATCAAGCTCGGAGGCTACGAGATGCCGAAGGCGGAAATCCTCGCCCAGATCTGGATCCACCACGCCATCGCCCATAGCTATGAGGCGAGCGCACGCTGGCCGATCCAGTAACGGCTCATACTATTTCGAAGACGCGCGCCCAGTCCTCGATGGCGTCTTCCTGACCGTAGACCAGCTGGATTGTGAGTTCGTCGTACCCGGCTGCGGCGAGGGCGCGGATGCGGTCGCGCAGTTCGGCGGCACTCGCCGTAAACGTCCCCCTGCGGATCAGGTCGCCGGTGACGAACTGGCGCTCGTCGTCCCGTACGAAGAGCAGATGGCCGCTGTGGACGGAGAGGTAGCGGGCATCTTCCGGGGCGTAGCTCTCGTAGAGGCGGCGATAGGCCGCGGCCCCGGATTGGACTGATTCCGGCAGGCGGGAGAAGTTCTCCATCATCCCGTGCCAGGTCACCGCCGCACCCGGGCCCGCCTGGGCCATGGCGCGGGGGCTATCCGGCGCCTCATCTTCGGCGAGCACGCAACCAAGGCTGAAGACCGTGCGGTAGAGCGACGCCGGGTCGCGGCCGGCAGCCCGGCAAGCGCCATCGATTTCGGCGGCCTGGGCCGCGGCCCGCTCGACGCCGCCCATGAACGTTATCCATCCGTCCGCGGAACGGGCCGTGAGGGTCGCGCCGCGCGGGCCGAAGGCGGAGATGTAGAGCGGCACGCGGTCGATCACGTTGAGCATGCCGTTCTCCGGGTTGAGAAAGCGCACCTTGCGGGTCAGCCCTTCGAATGCGACTTCCGCGGTCTCGCCACGTAACAGCGCGCGGACCTGTTCTGTGTAGCGGGCCATGTCGTCGAGCTTTTGCGCTTTCAGACCCATCGTGTTCCGTCCCGTGAATCCGGTGCCTACGCCGAATGCGACCCGACCCGGCGCAAGCACATTGAGCGACGCGAGGCAGTTGGCAGCCACGGGCGCGATGCGATTCGAGGGTATAAGGACGCCCGTCCCCAGCGTAATGCGCGAGGTGTGTTGCGCCGCCAACGCCATGGAAACGAAGACATCGGTGTAGAGCAGCTGGGAGTCGTAGAACCAGGCGTGACTGAAGCCGATAGTCTCAGCACGGGCGACCGTCTGCCACGATGTTGGCGAGGGTGTAAGGGCGATGGCGTAGTCCATTTCGGGCCTCCTGATCGTCAGCCATCGTACGCCGGTCGCGTTGACATTGTGCGTCGCTCGTGCGAGCGTGCGGCGCACCTCACATCCCGGAGCCGGCCGTGCCTGAAGGCGTCAAAGACCACGAAACCGTTTCGATCTACCCGCTGTCGGAAGCGCAGCGCCAGGAACTCCTGAGCGTGCAGCGGGAGTGCGTCTTCAACTGGGCGACGAAGGATTCCTGGCCCGTCGGAGTGATCATGAGTTATGTCTGGGCGAAGGGCAGCGTCTGGCTGACGGCGGCGGAGCACCGCCACCGCATCGCCGCGATCAGGCGTAACCCGAAGGTCTCTGTCGTCGTCACGAGCACGGGGACGCGGCTTGGCCCCGCGAAAACCATCACGATCAAGGGACGGGCGACGCTTCATGAGGACGCGCCAACGAAGGCGTGGTTCTACCACGAACTGGCCCACCAGAATCCCGACGAGGCAGCCGCGGCCGCGTTCGAAGAGCGACTGGACTCGCCCTTGCGCGTGGTGATAGAAGTCGTCCCGGACAAGTGGATCACCTTCGACGGCGCCAAGTTCGGCGCGGATACGCTCGGGGTGCTCGACCCAAAGGACCGCGGGCCGATGCTGAGTTCGGACGCCACGCGGCTGCCGGAGCTGCTCAAAGCGAAGGGCGTCTCCTGACAACCTCAGCGCCTGCTTGAGCGGCCGTGCGGCTGTAGCATGCGGCCCATGACCGGCTAACCGGTGGGAGGCGAGGCCCGTGGAGAACCCGCTGATCGAAGCCGCGCGCGGACTGGACGCGGTCGTGCGCGCGCACGCGGACCAGGGCGAAGCGGAGCGCCAGGTGGCGCCGCCCGTGGTCGACGCGCTGACGCGCGCCGGTATGCACCGGTTGCTCGTGCCCGCGGCCTACGGCGGGCACGAGTCCGATCCCCTCACCTTCCTCGAATGTATCGAAGCGGTGTCGCGCGCCGATGGCGCCGCGGGCTGGGTCGCGAACATCTGGAGCACCACGGCGTCGATGGCCTGGTTCCTCGCACCCGAGTGGGGCCGCGAGATCTTCCGCGACCCGAGCACCCGCCATGCCGGCGCCTTCGCCCCAAACGGCAAGGCGGAGAACGCCGACGGCGGCTGGTTCGTCAGCGGCCGGTGGATGTGGGGCAGCGGCACGCACGACGCCACCTGGATCAACGGCGGCACGATCTGCGATGACGGCATGCACCTCATGTTCTTCTCCGCCTCGGACGTGACCTTCCACGACACCTGGCATGCGTCCGGATTGCGGGGCACGGGCTCGAACGACTTCGAGGTGCAACGCGCGTTCGTGCCGAAGGGTCGCGAGGTGGCAGTCGGTAAGGTGGGGCCGCAGGTGGACGGGGCGCTTGGCCGCTTCCCCAACTTCGGCCTACTGGCGGCCGGCCTGGCGGCGGTGTGTCTCGGCATCGGTCGCCGGGCCGTCGATGAAGCGGTGGAACTCGCCGGGGGCAAGACGCCCGCCGGCGCGCGCAAGCCGCTGGCGGAGTACCCGCCCGCGCAAATGAACCTTGCCCTCGCGGAGGCGGCTCTAAGTTCGGGCCGCGCCTTCCTTTTCGATGAAGTGGCGAAGGCGTGGGACGTCGCTCAGCGGGGCGATCGCGCGCCGCTGGTGGCGAAGTCGCGGCTGCGCCTGGCCGCGGCCACCGCCGCGAGCGAGGCAGCGCGCGCCACCGATCTCGCCTACAACACCGGCGGTGGGACGTCAGTCTTCGCGAAGAGCCCATTGCAGCGGTGTTTCCGCGACATCCATGTGGCGCTCGCACACCAGCAGCTGAGCGACCGGAACATCCTCACGCACGGCCGCATCATGCTCGGCCAGGAGCCCGAGGGGATGTTCATTTGAGCGTGCGTGTGGGCATGTTCTTACCACGCGAACTCGGCGCCGCGGGCGCGGGCGAGGTTCGGGGGGCACTCGCGCGCATGGAGCGCGCCGGCCTAGACCACGTGGGAATCTTGGACCACGTGAGCTTCCACACCGGCTGGGGGCAGGACGGCCTCGTCGAGGCCGGGATGCTCTCCATGCTCACGGAGCGCATGCCGGTCTACGTGGGCGTGTACCTGCTCGCGCTGCGCCACCCGATACCGGTGGCGCGGCAGATTGCGCAGATCGCCGGGCGCGCGCCCGGAAGGTTGATCCTGGGCGTCGGCGTGGGGGGCGAGGATCGGCACGAGGTCGAAGTCTGCGGGGTCGACCCGACTACGAGGGGCCGACGCACGGACGAATGCATGCAGATACTCCGGGGCGTTGCGTCGGGCGAAGAGTTCTCCTTCTCTGGCGAGTTCTTCGAACTCGACCGCGTGCGCATCATCCCGCCGCCGCCGGAGGCGGTGCCGCTGATCGTCGGGGGCCGCGACGCGCGCGCGTTGCGCCGGGCGGGCTGTCTTGGCGATGGTTGGCTGGGGATATGGAGCACACCGGAGAAGTACGCGGAGCGGCTCGCGACGGTCGAGGCCGAAGCCGACGGCGCCGGCCGGACGGGCGTAGCCTGGCAGCACGGTCTCCAGCCGTGGGTCGGCTTCGGGGACGACCCGGAGCGAGCGAGAGAGCATGTCGGCCGCGCGATGGAGGGGCTCTACCGCATCCCCTTCGAGCGCTTCGAGCGCTACACGCCGTACGGGACGCCCGAGCAGGTGGCGGAATATCTGCGACCCTTCGTGGCGGCGGGCTGCGGCACGCTCAACGTCTCCGCCCAGGCGGCGAGCTGGGAGGAAGCGGTCGAGTCACTGGGCGAGGTGCGGCGGCTCCTGAACGGCTGACTAGATTTCCTCGAACAGCTCCGACACCTTCACCGAGAAGCCCGGAACAACGTCTTCGCCCGAGAGCGTATCCTCGGAGCCGAATTCGTCGGCGCTTCCGTCGGCGCGGGAGACTGTGACGCTGCGAGTCTCCGGGTAAACCACCCAGACAAGCCGAACGCCACCAACAAGGTACTCGTGCACTTTTGCACGAACCTCACCGGCCTTGTCACCCGGAGATATCACTTCGACGGCCAAGTCGGGAGGGATCTGCATGTAACCCCGAGCCGGACGACCGGAAGGCATGCGGTCACGGCGCACATACGTCACATCCGCGCGCGGGATCCGGCGAGGCCGGCCAGGAAAGACCTGCAGGCCGGTTCCGCCATTGGCGATTAGGC
>JAYUAG010000151.1:0-5371 GCA_043741475.1 Thermoflexaceae bacterium
TTTGTGACCGTTGTGCGGCCTTCGCGCCGTTATGGTTCATCTCTGTGGTTCACCTCCCTGCGACGATGCGGTAGAGCCCGCCGTCGCGGTCGCTGACGAGGTAGAGCTCCCCCGCCTCGTCTTCACCGAAGGAGGAGATGAAGCCGGGCGTTGTGCCGATCGTCTCGGCAATCCAGCGGTCGCCTGCTTTGCGCAGCGTTTGCAACGTCGACTGGCAGTAGTCGGCGAAGACGTAGCGGCCGGTGAGCGCGGGCGCGGCTTTCCCGTGATAGACGTAGCCGCCCGTCACCGAGCAGGCGCCGCCGTCGCGTCCGTAGTCATAGATGGGCGCGGTGAAGCCCGTCGTGGAGCAACCGGTCGCCGGGCGGTAGCAGCCCGTGCCTTCAGTGACGCTCCAGCCGTAGTTCTCGCCGCCGCGACTGGCGGCGGGCTGGAGGTCGATCTCTTCGCGGGCGTCCTGGCCGACGTCGCCGATCCAGAGGTCGCCGCTGGCGCGGTCGAAGCTGAAGCGCCAGGGGTTGCGCAGGCCGTAGGCCCAGACCTCGCCACGGGCGCCCGTCTGGCCGGCGAAGGGGTTGTCGCGCGGGACGGCGTAGGGTGGGGCGCCATCCATGTCGAGACGGAGAAGCTTGCCGAGGAGGGCGTTACGGTCCTGGGCGGTGCGGTCCGGGTCGCCCGAGCCGCCGCCGTCGCCGGTCGAGAGGTAGAGGAAGCCGTCGCGGCCGAAGGCGACCATGCCGCCGTTGTGGTTCGGGCGGGTGTCTGGGATGGCCAGGAGCACGCGCGCCGTGGACGGGTCCGCGCTTGCGCCGCCGCTGGCGCGGTACTCTGCGAGCGTGTTTGCGCCGCCATTCGCGGCGGTATAGGTGACAAAGAAGCGTCCGTTCTCGCTGAACTTCGGGTGGAAGGCCAGTCCAAGAAGGCCCTGTTCGTCGCCGCTCGCCGTCACCATAGGCCGGACGTCGAGGAACGGTTCGCTCTCGACCACGCCATTCGAGACCACCCGTATCAGCCCCGCCTTCTCCACCACGAACAGCCGCCCGCTACCATCACCGGCGGCGGTGACGAAGGTCGGCCGGGTGAATCCGGAGGCGACCTTCTCCAGCGCCACGGTGAGGCCGCCGCTCGCGACGGTGGCTGAAGGCTGGGCATTGGGCGAAGCCGGCGTGGCGTCCTTGCCGCAGCGTACGGCCAGGACCAGGCAGGCGAGGAGCGCGAAGGCTATCGCGAAACGCATCGCGTTCACTATCGGGGCCGGGGCAGAAAGGGAAAGGGAAGCCGGAATCGGGCGTGGGCTGGTGTGCCGGGCATCCCACGTCAGTCAGCGGTGACGGTGCGCCGCGGCTACCGGGGGATCAGGCCGCGCGGTCGCGACGAGCACCGCGCTCGAGGGGGAAGGGGACGATAGACCCGCTCCGATCGAGCGGGACGGGGATGCCCGCCAGTCCGGCTGCATAGCGAGCGGCTTCGTAGCGCCAATCACCGACCTTGGCGATGAGCGCGAAGACGCAGGCGCCTGCGAGGGCGAGGGCCCATTCGACACCACCCCAGCGGCCGACGACGAGGGAAAACACGGCCACCGCGAGGGCGGCGTTGCGGACGCACCACTTCCAAAAACCGGTCATGCGGGGATATTCGGCGGTGAAGAGCGGGCTGCGCAGGGCGGCGCGGTGTCAGGCGCGGATCGACTTCAGGGAAAACAGGTGCCAGGTGACCGCGATGGCGATCGCGGCGAGCAACGAATCGACCCAAACGGGCGGCTGCACCAGGTAAGCGGAGAGCGCCATGCCTCCCCAGAGCGAGCTGACCGAGGCGACTTTCGTGCCGGCGGTGGCGCCCCGGTTTTCGCGATAGTCGCGCAAGTAGCGACCGAACCAGCGATTGGTGGTGAGCCAGGTGTATGCCCCGGGGGAGCTCCGGGCGAAGCAGGCGGCGGCGCCGAGCAGGAAGACGGTGGTTGGCAGGAGCGGAAGGAAGATGCCGAGCACGCCAATGCCGACGAGCAGCGCGCCCGCGGACAGAAGCACCCAGCGCTTGAGGCGGTTCTGCGTGGCGGGAAGCGCGGGACTCACGGCTAAAGTGTGCAAATCTTCCATTTCGTGTGATCCGGCCCGTTTCTTTGGTAGCTTTCATTCTTCCACAGTGTGGCGCTGGCGTCACGTGCGTGGGGAGTGCGGCTCAGGTGGGCTTCCAGGAGACTCGCGCGTCCGCTTGCTCACGCGCGCGGTTCCCCGGGTTTGGATGGCAGGACCCTGGCTTACTGCCAGGTGATGCGGCGGAGCTTGCCGCCGCTAAAGAGGTATCCCTGGCCGCGGTAGATCGCGAAGGCGGTGGCGGAGGCGAAGCTGGCGTGGCGGAACTGGTGGTCGAAGGCGCCGTCCAGGCGGAGGACGACGATCCTGTCCGCGGGAGCGTCGAGGAAAGCGACGCCGCCAGCCTTACCCAATGGCCAGGGCGAGCTGGCAAGCGTGAGCGGCTGGTCGATGCCGCCCTGGGAAAGCGTAAGCGCGAACTTGCCCGCGAACCGGTGGAGGCGTCCGTCGCCATCCGCGGTGAAGATCTCTTCGCCATCGACGGCGAGACGCTGGCCGCCCGCGAGGTCTGGAGAATCGAGGACCTTGACCGGACCCTGGAATCCGCCCTCGGCGGGCGAAAGCCGGACGATCGCGGAAGCGGCCGCATCGAGGACATAGAGGTCGCGACCGGTGACGGTGATGTCGGTGAGTTCTTTTACGCCGCTGACGGTGAGGCTGCGGATGGCGCCGCTGGCGTCGACGCCCCAGAGGTTGTGGGAGGCATCCGCCACGAGGAGCAATGGCTGACCGAAGTCCGGCGCTTCATACACGGCAATGGCGAGGGGACGTCCGCGTTTGGCGTCCTTGTTCTCGGCGTAGACAACGCGATGTTCCCCGTTGGCAAGGCTGACGGCGATGACCTGGCTTGAGGCGCTGTCGAGCAGGTAGGCGCTATCGGCGCCGACCGCGAGGCGGACGGCCGTCACCGGTTTTTCGCCGAACTGTTCGAGGCTCGCGAGGATGTCTACCCGCGCGGGAGCCCTGACGGCGTCGAGCGTCGCGATCGATTCGGTGACTTCAAGGAGGAGGCGAGTCACCTCGGTGGCGCCCCCGGAGAGGTCACGCGCTTCCAGGAGCGAGGCCTGGGCTTCGGTGAGCGCTTCGCGCTTCTTCGCCGCGTCGGTGACGGCGCGCGAGGTGGCGAGCTTCTCCGCGGCGTTGTCGAGGAGAGACGCCAGGCGATCGTCGTTGTTCGAATCGAGGGCGCGCGGCAGGGCGATGATGGCCACGGCGAGCATGAGAACGGCGAGCCCCACAGCGACGATCATCCACGTCGGTGGCAGCGTGCCGGAGGCGGTGCGCCGACGGGTGAGGAGGCCGCTCCCGTGCCAACGGCCGCTCATCGCGGCGCGGCGCTGCACGAGCGTCTCGCCGGGGGCAATGCTGACAATATTTTCGGTGGCAATGGTTTCGGCGACCGGCGCGAGGATCATGGCGCGCGCCCGGAACTCGTCCGCCATCTCACCGGCGAGGGGCGCGGCGTTGGTGGCGGGGGCCGGCGGCAGGGGCGCGGGTTCGCCGCGGACGAGGGAGCGGGCAAAGCTCTCGGCTTTGCGTCCGCGCCCGTTGCGGCGAATAGGCTCGGCCGGGATCATCGTCGCACGGCCGGACAGGAGGCGCGTACCGGCCAACGACGAGGACATCTCAATGACGCGGCCGCGCGTACGGCCGTACGCCTCAATCTGGCTGCGGACGTCGCTCCCGACGGCGAGCTGCAGCGGCGCCGGCGTTTCGAGCAACACCGGAGGGAGCACCGGGGCCCTCGCGCGGACGCGTGCGCTCACGGCGCCGAGGTTGCGCCTGGCCGTCTCCACGTCGTATCCGGCGCGGCCCTGGATGAAGAGGCTGGGCTGGAACGAGCTGGCATCGTGGTCGTCGTCGTCTTCGAGCGGTTCGCCAGAGCCGATGACGTAGTCATCCTCCTGCGCGGCCGGGAGCATGGCCGGGTCGACATCGCCCGCGGCGATCAGGACGGCGGTGACGTGGCGCAATCCGCCCACGCGCCGATAGATGTTCGCCAGCAGCTGCGCGGGTGGCAGGCCGAGCATTTCGCTGACCAGGCGGTCATCGACCTCGCCCAGCGCCGCGGTCGAAAGGAGGAGCAGGCGGTCGCCCGGGGCGAACTCAAGCCGTGTCAGCTGTGGTTCGGAGCGCGCGCCGGAGCCCATCGGGGCGCCGTGCTCTTCGTCGGTGTAGTAGATGTCCGTGCGGTCGGCCTTGCGGTGGAAGGCGACGGAGGGCCCGGCCTGGGCGAGGATCACCTGGTCGGATTTCCGCGCGACAGCCGTCATGCCGAGGCTGACGCGATGCTGAGCGATGCTCTTGCGGTTCCAATCGCGCAGGCTGGTGTCGGCGTCCATGACGATGCGGCGGAGGGCGCCGGTGACGCTCAGGTCGAGCGTCTGCCAGCTCTGGCCGGCGGCAGAGACGATGTGGCCGGCGAAGCCTTCGCCCGCGGGAGTGGTGCCCTCGGCGACGAGGTACAGCTCCGCGCGGTCTTCGGCTGGCCCGCGGCCTGTGAAGATCCCCGCATTGGGGCCTCGATCCACCGGTTCATGATCGACGATCGCGAACTGGCGGACCTGGAGAGGTTCGGTCAACGCTGGACCGTCCTTAGCTCGCAGGATGCGCGGGGCGAAGACCACCATTACCCGGACGCCCTGTGAAGGACAGGCACCCCGCCTACGTCCGGATGGCTCACTATAGCACCGCCCATGGCGCTAAAAGCAACCGAAAGCGGCGCTCGGACTGCTTGCAGAGGGAATCTCCCATAAGTGAATCAGTAGTGTGAATGACCGGGTTCCGCCTTCTGTCCGGGTCACTCGCTAGCCGATGACTGGTTTCTCCTCCGCGAACCACAGGGGCGAGTTGGCGAGGTCGATGAACGTGCGTTCGTCTTCCAGCAGGGCGCGGCCGGCCGCGGTGGCCTCTGGGCTGCGGGTCGCACGCATCGCTTCAAGGCTGTCGTACCAGAGTTCGGCCACGCCGTCGTATTCCACGGGAGCGCCGCGGCTCGCCTGGATCGCGGCGTTGATGGGGTTGTCGAGCGAATGCACCTGGATGTAACGGCGGATGCCAAGTACTTCCTGGAAGCTGCGCACGAGGGGCGCGTGCTTGTCGTACCAGTAACGCTGAAACTCCTCGCGCGAAAGCTCGGGGCGGCGGCGAAGGCAGAAGACGAGTTTGATCACGGGCGTGCTCCATGGGTTGGTTGGCCGGTCACTATAAGCCTCGGGGAGTGCCGGGGTGACAGGGTATCGGGGTATCGGACGTCGGCCGCGCTCCTCACTCGCGTT
>JAYUAG010000152.1:0-12368 GCA_043741475.1 Thermoflexaceae bacterium
CAGCCCCGCGAGGTCCGCGGCGCGCAGGGGTGAGGCGTCTGGTTCGTTGCGCCGGGCGGCGGGCGCGTAGTGGTCCCAGAACCAGACCATCGCCTCGCGCGTGAGGAGGAGCTGGTTCTCCGGGTCTATGTACGACGCTGTCGCGAAATCGGCGCTGGTCACCGGATAGATCAGCACCTGGAGGGCGATCTTCGGCCCGTTGCGGTCGCGGGCGCGCAGCGACACGACGGCGGTGAGGTTCCCGCCGGCGCTGTCGCCAGCGACGATCAGGGGCACGTCCTCGCGGCCGGTGAGGTCCTTCTTCTGCGCGGCCGCCCATTCGACGGCGGCATAGCAGTCGTCCGCAGCCACCGGGTATTGGTGTTCTGGGGCGAGACGGTAATCAACGAGGACGACGGCGCAGGAAGTCCGTTCGGCGAGCTTGCGGGCGAGCGTGTCGTATTCGTCGATCGAGCCGATAACCCAGCCGCCACCGTGGAGGTAGACGATGACGCCGCGCGCTCCCTGCGGCGGGACGAGCGTGCGGACGACGATCGCGCCACCGGCGACGGGGAGCTGGTGATCCTCAGAGCGCGCCATGGCGGGGGCGGGCCCGGCCATGGCGGCCATCGCTGCGCCGAGCGCCCGCGCCTCTTCCGGGGTGCCCTCGTGGAGCGGCTTCCCGCCGGCGCTCGCCATCTGCTCGAGTAACGTGCGGGTCGCGACGTCAAGTGCCATGTGTCCTCCGACCGTTTTGCCCGGACCCGCGCTTCCGGACCCTGTGCGGCTGAGTCTACGCGCGTCCGGAGCTTACGCCGCGGAACCGGTATGCTGAAGGCGGGGCCGGCCTCGAGGAGGGCGGAGCATCAGCGGCGACGAGCAGCCACCCGCGCCCTCTCCGGACGATCGGCGCTACTGCCTCGCCTGTGGCGAGGTCTTCGCGGCCACGGAGCACCGCTGCCCCAACTGCGGCGTGGAGTGGACGGGCGAAACGCTGGGCGGCGCCGCCGAGCTGGCCAAGGCGCTGACGACGATCCAGGGTTACTGGCGGCTGGGGACGATCGACACGGCTGCCTACGTCCGGCTGCGCGACGCCCTGGAGACACGACTCAGTGCCGTTCGTCCGCCGCGGCGTCCACCTCCCCCAGTTGCGAGCGAACTGCGGCGGCCGGCCGCGCCACCGCCGCCGACGATGGCCGATCAGGTCGCGTTCGAACCAGCCCCGCCGCCGGAATCGCGCGTGCCGCGCCAGAGCCTCGGCGCCTGGGCAGCCGCTCGCCAGGCGGACATCCTCCTTTACCTGGGCGCGTTTCTCCTCTCGATCTCGGCGCTGATCTTCGTGACCGTACAGGGGAGCGGCCTCGGTGGCGGCGCCCGCTTCGGCATCCTCGTGGCGTACACCGTCGCGTTTCTCGGGCTCGGCCGGCTGCTTTCGCGCTGGGACAGGGTTAAGGAGGCCGGCCCGGTCTTCATCGCCCTCGGCGCGATTCTTGTGCCCGTCGATTTCATCGCGCTCCGCACCCAGGTGCTGAACGGCGGCGAGGTCCCGGACGCGTGGCTGTGGTTGCTCGGCTCGGGCGCCTCGGCCGGGCTTTGTGGATTTCTCGCGGCGCGGGGGTTCGGGCGCTTCTACGTCGTGCCGGCGATACCCGCCGCGCTCATCGCCTGGGGATCGCTTGGCGTGGTCCTCAATTTCCCCGACGAGTGGTTCGGGGCGTGGTTCATGGCGCTCGCGGCGGTGCTTTACGTGGGCGGCTCGGCTACTCGCCCTGGCGCCGGGCGCTGGTTGCGGGCGGGAGCGTTCACCCTTGCGGCGCCCGCTCTCCTGTTCTCGCTTGTGGCGGTGCAGTTCAGCGAAAACAGCAACGGGCCATTACCGGCAACCTTCGCACTTGCCACGGCGGCGATCGGCGCAGGACTGGCGATGCGACGCGAGGTCGTGAAGCTGGCGATGTTTGCGCCGCTGCTCGCGTTGACGGCGCTGACGACTGCCTGGGCGATCTGGGGGATCGAACCCGAGTGGTGGGGCGCGTTCGGGGCGCTGTCCGCGTCCGCCTACCTGGTTATCGCGCACCGTGCGCCGGAGCCCGAGGCGCCGTCGTGGTGGGGGTGCGCTGCGACCGTGCCGGTGGCGCTGGGGCTGCTCGTGACGCATGCGGTCACGGCCGACGGCGGAGCCGCCCACGCTGCTCTCCCCGTGACCTATGCGCTGGCGCTAGGCGTGACGACGGTGGCGGTGGCGAGGTGGCGGTGGGCATGGCGTCCCGCGGTCGGTGCGCTCTCCCCGCTCATCGCGGCGACCGCCGCCGCAACCGTCTGGGCGGCCTGGAGGGTGGGTGGTGAGTGGTACCCGCTCTTCGCCCTCGCCGCCGCCGCGGGTTACCTGGTTACGGCGCACCTCGACGAGGAACGATCCGCCAGCGCCTGGGGCTGGCTCTCGCTCCTTGCAGGCGCTGGCGCGGTCGCGGGGACGCAGGTGGCGATGCTCCCGGATGGCGTCAGCCGTGCGCCGCTGCCGGCCGCATTCGGGGGGTCTCTCGGCCTCGCTGTGGCCGCGTATGGGCGGTTCCGCTGGCGGACCGCGCTTGGCCTTGTACCACACCTGACCGCGGGGTTCGCCGGGACGCTCGTTTGGAGCGCCGGTGGCGGCTCGGCGGGCGAAACCGACAACGCCCTCGGCTGGGTGGGGGCGTGGGCCGCGGGCGCCGCGATCGGTCACCTGGTCATCGGAGAATGCGACCGTCCGGCGCGCGATACCTGGCGAGTGCTGGCGCTCTGCGGCGGCATCGCCGCGCTCACGTGGGCGCACGTGGCAGCGATGTCCGATTCGTCGCCGGTGCACGGGCCATTGCCCGTGGCCTACGGCGTGCTGCTAGCGGGCGCCGCCTGGGACGCGCTACGGCGGCGAGACGAGGGCCAGCTACTCGTGCCCGCGCTGGCGGCCGGGTTCGGGGTGTCGCTCCTTTGGGCGAACGGCGTGCCGGCGCGGTGGTGGGCATTCCCGATGCAGGGCGCCGGCGCCGCAATGCTACTTACCTGGCACTGGTGGCGGGGCTCGCCGACGGCACAGCGGTTCGGCTGGAGCTACCTGCTCGTGCTCGCGGTCGCGCCCGCGGCGATCTTCGCCGGGCTCCAGTTCGACCACCCGGCGCTGGGCCTCAGTTCGCAGTTTGGCGCGGCGGGAGCGTTGTTCGCCGCTTCGCTGTTCTCGCGTGGCGGCGTCGCCAGGCTTGTGCGGGAGACGCCGTCGAAGCGCGCGCTGTTCGTCGAGCGGCAGTTGCTGGCGCGGCTGGGGAGCCTGGCGCTGTTGGCGGGAGCCGGTTCGACGAACGGCCTGCTCGGGATCACCGGGGCGGACCGCGCCTGGATCTTCGCCGGAATTTCGGCGCTCGGGTGGCTGACGCTGATGGCCCTCCACCGGCGCCCGGAGGCGTTCGGCATCCTCGCCCCGGCGGCGACGATGGCAAGCATCTCGGCGGCGCTCATCGCCAGCGAGGAGGCGGGGCACGCCACCGCCGTATTCGCGCTGGCCGCCGTTGGCCCGCTCGCCGCATTCCTCGCGGCGAGGCGCTGGTCGTTGCCGGCCCTCGCCTACGGCTGGGCGGTGGGAATGGCGGTCGCGGCGTGGGAGTGGCGCGACTACGCGGACGCGCTGCTCCCGCTGGCGCTGGCGGGAGTGGCGGCGGCGCTCTGCGCGGGCCTGACCCGCGAGCGGCGCTACGACCCGCCGTTCGATGAGCGGCGGGTATCGATACTGCTGCTGAGCTGGGGGTCGTGGTTCGTTGCGCTGGTTGCGGCCGTCATCGTGCTCGGCGAACGAAGCGACCACCTCGCGCCCGGCATGGTGATCGCCGAGACGGGCGCGTGGCGGACGTTGGCCATCGTCGTCGCGGGCGCATCGGCGGCGGTGACGTTGGAGGGCATACGGCTGCGCCTCCGAGTCGTGTGGGGCGCGGGCACGGCGGGGCTGCTGGTGGCGGCCTTGCTTGCGGTGGCGATAGCCCAGCCGTCGAACGTCCAGGCGTACACCGCCCTCGTCGGCGGTTACCTGATCATCGGTTCGATCTTCGGTTGGCGGCGGTCCGAAGCCCTCTTCGGACCGCACATGGACTTCCACGAAGCGGCGACGCTCGCGGGCGCGCTCGTCCTCGTGCTCCCGCCCGCGGAGCAGAGTTTCCAGCCGAACGGCGGCCAGTACGGGCTCGAACTGATCGGCGTCTCCGTCGTCCTCCTGGCCGCCGGACTGCTGCTCCATGCGCGCTGGCTGGTGCCGGCGGGGGCGGTCACACTCAGCGCCGTGGGCGTGCGATTCCTCACGGGCGGGTTCGTCACCGTGCCCTACTGGGCGCTGCTGGCCGGGGCCGGGGCGCTGCTCATCGGCGTGGGCATGCTCCTCTTGCTGCAGCGCGAACGCTGGGACGCCTATCGTCGCGAGGCGCGCCGCTGGTGGCTGGCCTCGCCCGCAGCAGACGCAGATGGCGCGGGCGCTGATCCCGGAGCGACGGCGGGCTTCTGAATCGGAGGGCCATGACAACGTCAGCCCTTTGCGGCGGCGATATCTGGCAGGGACTCAGGGATGTCGCTCACAGGGCGGGTGGCGCCCGCGATCGTGATGTCGAAGAGGTCGCCCCAGGCGGCTTCGTAGTAGTCGCCCGCGGCTTCGTCCCCGGCTTCCCAGACGACCACGACCTGGGGCTGGTCCTGGGGGGCGTTCACCCAGTATTCGCCGAGGAGGGTCGCCTGGTGGGGGTGCTGGAAGGTCTTGCGGCGCTCGAACGCCTGGATACCCTGGAGCACGTTGGCGCCCGGCTTGAAGCGGAAATAGGCGACGTAGAGGGACATGACAGGGAGTATACGGGCCATGGCGGCGGAGTCACCGGTGGGGAGACGGAGGCGCTCCCCCGTGACGTGGGAAGAGCGGTCCGTTGGCTGACGCAATCGGCGGCAGTCCGCCGCAGCTACCGGCGGACGCGCAACCGCGTCGCTCTGGTAGACTGTGGCCGCGCCCGTGGGCCGGCCGTCCGCGAGTCCGCGCTGGAGACCAGCATGTATCGCCGCACGTTCACCGGCGTCGTCGCGCAGGGCAAGACCGCGAGCTTCCTCGCCGCCATGCGCGAAAATCGCGAACACCAGACGGGACGCGGCATCCGCGCGCGCACGACCATCTGGGGGGCGATGACGGGCCAGACGAACGAGGTGTTGATCGCCAGCGACTTCGACACGCTCGAGGAGTTGGAGAAGTTCATCGAGCTCTCGTCGTCCGATGCGGCCTTCGCGAACGTCCGGCGGGCGGTGCGCGAACAGATGGTTTTCGGGCTGGCCGATGTCTCGATCCACCGGCTCTCATACCACTCCGAGGGGCTCATCTCGAGCGAGGAGGCGACGGCGCCGCGGAAGTTCATGCGCACCCTTTCCGGCGATGTTCAGCCGGGCCACCACCGCGAGTTCGTCCTCTCCATCTCGCAGGCACTGGAATATCAGAAGCAACGCGGCATCGACGCGACCACCAGCGTCTGGTCCGCCGTGACTGGTGGCACGTCGGCCGTGCGCATCGAAGGCGAGTTCGATTCGCTTTCCGAGCTAGAGGAGTTCGACGACCTTGCCAGCCAGGACACGGAATTCGCGCGCCTGCGCAAGGGCACACGCCAGTCGATGGTTTTCCAGACCAGCCAGGTGCAGCTGCTCCGCAACCTGCTTTAGTTCGGCGATCCGATCGCTTCTGACGGCCGTACTCCTGAAGACGGAGGGCGAAGTGATGCAAATGGACAAACCCTCGGAAGCGACGCTCGCGGTCTTCAGGAGCGTGGCGCCGGGTGGCGCCGAGGCGGAAGAGCGCAAAATGTTCGGTCAGCCCTGCGCTTTCGTGCATGGCAACATGTTCATGGGCCTCTTCGGCGACCTCTTCCAGGTGCGCCTGTGCCCAACCGACCAGGAAGCGGCGATGGAGCTCGGGGCGATGCCGTTCGCCCCCATGGGCCGCACGATGAAACAGTACGTCGTCCTCCCGCCCGCGATCCTCAGCGACCGCGGGGAGCTTGAAAGCTGGATTGCGCGCGCCTATGCATTCGTGGCTGCCATGCCGGCGAAGGAAGCGAAGCCGAGAGCGACGAAACGGAAAGTCCTAACCTGAGCGCACGATCGCCATCGCCGCGAAGGCGAACACATGGAAGAAGAGCACGAAGCCGCCGAGTCCCCAGGCCCGGAAGTACCAGTCTTCCCGGTCGCGCAGGGTGGCGACCGCCACATACCAGCCGCTCACCGTGCCCAGGACGCACGGGATCAGCAAGAAGAGGGCGGCGAGCATGGAGCCCCAGCTCGGCCACATCGTCGCCATCCCCGCGGCGTAGCCGAAGAACAGCCAGCCCGCCACCCAGCGCGAATGCTTGTCGCCCTGGGTGAGCCAGCCGATGCCGAAGCCGATGGCGGCGCCGAGGCTAGCGCGGCCGAGAACGAGAAACGAATCACGGATGAGGTCCACGGTTCCCCCGCGGTGGCGTCGTATGGGACTGTACGGGATAACCGTGAAGCTGTCGCACACGCAACAGGCGGGGCGCATTGCGCCCCGCCTGTTGCGGTTCATCAGCGTTGGCGGCTAGCAGCAGGCCTTGGCCTGGCCGCTGCCATCGCCCGTCTGGAAGCTGGAGCCACAGGCGCAGCTCTTGACGGCGTTGGGGTTATAGATGCTGAACCCGCTCTTCATGATGTCGTCGATGTAGTCGATCTCGGCGCCCTTGAGGTACTGGGCGCTCTCTGGGTCGATGACGATGCGCACGCCGGACTGCATGAGGACGAGGTCGTCGTCTTCGGCCGAACGGGCGAGGGCCATGCCGTACTGGTAGCCGGAACAGCCGCCGCCGGCGACGAAGACGCGCAGTGCGCCTTCGGGGAGTTCGCGCGCTTCGAGGAGCGCCCTGGCCTTTTCCGCGGCCTTGTCAGTAATGTTCACGAGGGTTTCGGTGAGCGTGGCTTCCATGCTTCCTCCGGGGGAATTCGTCGGGGTGGCCGGGATCATGGCCCGGCCGCTATTGAAAGTATAGTGCCGCATGACAGCGCCCGTCCACACTGGGTTTCGCCTCAGGCGACGGCCTCTGGCATCGGCGCCGGATCGCGCCGGCGCCCGAACACCTTGCGCATGAACTTGCCGATGTCGTTGTTTTCCCAGGCCACCAGTAGCTGGCTGGCGATGGCGATGCTCGAATAGGTGCCGCTCACGATGCCTACGAGGAGCACGAGCAGGAAGTTCCGGATCGTCACCCCCCCAATGAGCAGCATCGCGAGCACCGTGAGGACCACGACGAGTGAGGTGTTAATCGAGCGCGCGAGCGTCTCCATCATGCTCGCGTTCACGGCCTCTTCGAAGGGCACGTAAGGGTCGTGCTGCACCGTCTCGCGAATCCGGTCGAAGACGACGATCGTGTCGTGCACGGAAAACCCGATGACCGTGAGGATGGCGGTGATGAAGGCGGTGTCCACCTCGACGCCGTGGAAGTGGCCAAGTACCGCGAAGAGCCCCAGCACGAGGAACGCATCGTGCAGCACTGCAATCACGGCGGCAGCCCCGTACTTCGACGACTTCCGCCAGCCACCGGGCACTCCACGGAAGGCGAAGGCGATGTACACCGTGATGAACACCGCCGCCACGGCGACCGCAATCGTCGCATTCCGGCCGATCTCCTTCGAGACGGTCTCCGACACGGTGGAGAAGTCTTTGCGGTCGATGCCGCTGCAAACACCGTCCGTAGTGACGCCGAAGCGTGCGCAAAGCGCGTCCTGGATGTCGTCGATTTCCCCACGTGATTGGGGCACGGGGCCCACGCCGCTGGTTTCGCCGCTCACCGGTGGGGCGTTCTTCAACTCTGCGGTCCGGACGAGGAAGGTGTTGCTCCCGGCCCCCTGGACGCGCGCTTCCGGGTGGCCAAGACCGCTCAGGGCGGCGCGCAGATCCTCCTGGCGGACGGTCTGCTGCGTGAATTCGAGGGTGACGGTGGAACCGGCTGTGAACTCGATCCCGGGCTTCAAACCCCATATCCCGAGGCAAACGGCGGCCACCACAAACAGCACGAACGAGAAGGTGAGGTAGTACCAGCGCTTCCCCGCGAAGTCGAACATCAGTTGCCGCTCCTGCTCTCGGCGGTGCGGCCACGTGGCGCCGCCTCCCGCCGTTCGTCCGCGTTCCAGAGCCAGTGGTTCCGCGCGAGCCGTGTGCCCACGACCATCTTCAGGAACGTCCGCGTCACCGTGATCGCGGAGAACATGCTCACCGCCACGCCCAGCGCCAGGGTGAGGGCGAAGCCCTTCACCAGGTTCGCTCCGAACTGGTTGCCGAACCAGTACAGGATCAGACAGGTAATGAGCGTGGACACGTTCGAATCGCGGATCGACGTCCAGGCGCGCCGGAAGCCCAGGTCGATCGCCGTATTCAGCGTTCGCCCGCGGCGCAGCTCTTCCTTCATCCGTTCAAAGATGAGCACATTCGCATCCACCGCCATTCCCACGGAGAGCACGAAGGCCGCGATACCCGACAGTGTGAGCGTGATCGGCCAGAGCTTGAACACGAACAGCACCAGCGCCGTGTAAACCAGCAGCGCCGCTGCCGCGAGCAATCCTGGGAGCCGATAGAAGAGGATCATGAAGAGGGCCACCGCGATTAACCCGATTTCCCCGGCATGGACGGACTTGACGACCGAATCCTCACCGAGCGTTGCGCTCACCTCCTGCGACTGGATGGTGGTAAGCGGGATCGGCAGGGCGCCGCTGTTGAGCAGTCCGGCGAAGTCCTTCGCCTCTGAAAACGAACGCTGGCCGCTGATCTGGCCGCGATCGGAGATGACACCCTGGACTGTCGCCTGCGAGATCACTTCGCCATCGAGCGTTACGACGAGCAGACGCCGAGGATCGTTCTGGCCGTAGCGGAGTGAGTTGTTCGTGATGTCTTCCAGGAGTTTTGAGCCCGTCCCTGTGGTCTCGAAGGCGACGACGATGTCCACTCCCTGGCGCGCCGGGCGGGTGTTGTTCTTCAGATGCACGCCCGTCATCGGGATGCAGCCCGCGGGGATGGGCGCGTCCTCCGTCTGCTGAGGCAGACAGATCGTGTTGTCGGTCGAGCCGAGCGCGGGCACGAGCTGGCCCGCGTCGTTGTACACCTTGAAACTGAGCGCGGCCGTCTTCCCCACCTGGTCCTGTGCTTGCGCGAGCGTGACGCCCGGGATCTGCACGACGATGCGGTTGCCGCTTGCCGTGCTCACTTCGGCTTCGCTCACGCCGAGGCTGTTGACGCGCTTCTCGATAACCTTCTTTGCGTCCTGCACGGCCTGCTTGATGTCGCCTTCGTAGCCCGGCGGGGGCGCCGCTTCGAGCGCGAGGTAAGCGCCGCCTCGCAGGTCGAGCCCGAGGCGCATCGTCTCTCGTTGCCAGCTGCCGACCTTGATGCCGCGGCCTTCCGGCCAGAAATCACCCGGCAGATACCGGTGAGGGTCGCTCGGCCAGACCGCGATGACGGCGAAAGCCGTCAGGGCGAGGACGCCGATGAAAAGGAGCACTGTCGTCCCACTACGCACTGGGCTGTGAGGCCTCCTGGGCTGGTTTCGTGTCGGCGGCGCGTTCCCCGATGTCTTCGAGCGTCGTCAGGCGGCGTACGATCGCCTCCGTGACAGCGCGCACACGGACACCGGGCGCCAGTTCCAGAATTATCTCCGTTGGCCCGTCCGCGGGCTGTACAATGTCTTTCACTTCGCCGATCAATCCGCCGCTGGTGACCACTTCGTCGCCGATCGTGAGGGCGCGGACCGCCGCCCGCTTGAGCCGTTGTTCCTTGAGCACAGGCCGGAGAAGGATGAAATAGAACGCCGCGACCGCCGCGCCGGTGTAAAAGAGGACGCTCCACATTGCCGACATTGGGGGATACTCCTGCCTGGTCTCAGGCCTTTTGCGCCCTTTCGAGCCGCAGACCGTCCAAGATCTCGTGCGCCAGCGCGAGCGCCGCGCCCTTCTCCGTGACCCGTCCCTGAAGTTGGGCTTCGCGAACCGATGTTAGGACTGCCCCCAACAATCGTCCACCTTCGAGGTCAAGGGTTGTCATCAACTCTTCACCGGTCACCAGTGGCGGTTCCCCTGGCTGCACCACCGCCCACGAGCGGGCGACAATGTAGTTTACGAAGCCGCAATGGCGCCGAAAGTTTTCGCGGGTATAGCCGGGCCCGCGGGTGGCCCACCCATCGGCCAGGTTCACGAGCATGAGCGGGAGCGCATGGCCGTCGACATCGCTCACGAAGCGCCGGATAGCATGGTCTGTCGGCGGCCAGTTCTTCACGAGTTCGCCGGACCGCAGGTGACAGCGCACCATCCGCGCCACGAAGTCTGTGGTGGCCGGTCCGAAACCGATCTCAGGCAGCCGCGCGCGCAGGATCTCCGCCCCGCGGGGGCCGTGGCGCGGGAATTTCAAGGCGCCGTCCACAGTCGTTGCGCTGGCCGGCTTGGCGATGTCGTGCACCAACGCGCTCAGCCGCAAGAGGAGCGCGACCGGGAGCCCTTCGATTTCTCGAGACAGTGCCTCGTCAAAGTCGAGCCAGGAGAGCACGCCGCGCAGTTCGCGCGCGGCGTCGGTGTCGCCGGTGGCCTCTTCCAGCGCCGCCACGGCCGCAAGATTGTGGTCGAGAACGGTGTAGTGGTGGCGTTCGGGTTGGATGAAGCCGCGGCCATCTTCAAGTTCGGGAAGAATCGCGCTCAGTCGCCGCTCATCGTCGAGGACGCGCAACGCCGCGGCGGCGTCGGGCTCCGCCAGGGCGGCCAGCAGATCGAGTCGCCCGCTCACGTTCTCATGCGCGGGGGTGGGCCTTGTCGTATTCCAAGCGTTTCTGCTGGGTGGTGAGCTGTGTATAGATCTGGGTGGTGGAAATGCTCGCGTGCCCGAGCGACTCCTGCACACTCCGCAGGGGCGCGCCGCCGGAAAGCATGTGTGTCGCGAAGGTATGACGCAGCGTGTGAGGGGTGATGCCCTTGTCAAGGTTCGCGTCCTTCGCGTAGGTCTTGAGGATCAGCCAGAAGCCCTGGCGCGTGAGCCGTTCGCCGCGCCGGTTCACGAAGAGAGCGCATTCGCGGCGGTTGCGCACCAGCCTCGGCCGGATCTTGAAGAGGTACTGCCGCAACTCATCGACAGGCCGTTGGGGGAGAGGCAGCACGCGCTCGCGCTCGCCTTTGCCCGTGCAGCGCACCGTCACCGGGTCGCTCTCCAGTTCAATGTCGGGGACATCGAGCGAAACCAGTTCGCTGACGCGGAGGCCAGTGGCGTAGGCGACCTCCAGCATCGCCTTGTCACGCTGCGCTTCGGGCGTATTGCGGCGCCCAGGCTGTTCCAGCAGCTCGTCGACTTCTGCGATCGAGAGTGCACGTGGCAGGGACTTGCCGACCTGCGGCGACCGGAGGTGCTCGGTCGGGTCTGCCTGTACGACGCCTTCGGCCGCGAGGAAGCCGAACAGCGACTTCACGGCAGCGACTTTGCGGGCGACGGTGGCGTCTTTATAGCCACGCCCCCGCAGGTCTTCGACGAAGGAGATGATCTTCGCCGGCGCGATATCGACCCAAGCGACCTGAGCACTTTCGTTTTGCGCAAAGGTCGAGAACTGGGCCAGGTCGTTCTTGTACGCAGATATAGTATTTTGTGATGCATTCTTCTCGACTGCAAGGAAATTCAAGAACGCGCTTACCGCATCGTCCATGGGGCGCTCACCTCGGTTGCCTGGGGGCAGGTTGGCTGGGGGGTTCTCTGAGGCGCGTATCTTAGATGTGTGTCATGCCCGCTGTCTATCGCTTGCCCGGCCCTGCAGTGTGAAGATTAGTGTTCTGGTCCGGTTTCTTAGAAAGCGACATAAAACAAACGATTCATGCCATATTCAGATTGAAAGACGGGCACCACCCGTTTGGGGGGTACGTCCTTCATCGTGCATGCGAATGGGCGCTGGCCAGTCACGAGGGCGGGCGCGGCTCGCCAAACCGCTTCTGGCGCCGTATGCGAACCCCAAACTCAGGGGCGCCACGGGCGCGGGTTCGGACGGATCGACGGGAAACCCGCCATTTGCCGCGAAAACCTCGCGGCAAATGGCCCGCGCCGTGCGATCCCACCCAAAGCCAGCACGGGGCCGGCTGCCGGTCGGGATGATGACACTTGTCGATGATATCGCGAGTCCGGCCGCCGAAGGGGTCTCGCGCCCGCCCCCGCCGCGCCGAGCGCGAGCGACCTGATCTGCGCCGGAGCGCGGCGCTGCACGGGTCGTGCCTGATGCACGTGCGGGCGGTCAGTTAGAACTGGGTGGTATCGTGTTCGGCGGCGAAGGGACAACCGCCGTGGCTTGCCCCGGCTGCGGAAGCCTGTTCCGGCGTCACGCGCTGCTCAA
>JAYUAG010000153.1:0-5368 GCA_043741475.1 Thermoflexaceae bacterium
GGGAAGGTCGGAATCGCTACGCGGACCGTCGTTCCCATGCCGGGAATACTCAGGATCGTGAGCGCGGCATTCAGGCGTTCGGCGCGCGTGTGCATGGTCGTCGTGCCGAGTCCGCGGTGCACGGTAGCCGGGTCGAAGCCTATGCCGTTGTCCTGGATCGTGAGGGCCGTCTCGGCCGCACCCTGGCGGAGGTCGACGGCGATGCGGGTTGGCTCGGCGTGGCGGGCAGCGTTCGAAAGCGCCTCTCGCGCGATGAAGAGCAGGTCCTCGGTGTCTCGGGCACTAAACCGCTGGAGAGCGGGAGCGGTGATGTTGAGGACGACATCGACTCCCGCGGGCACTAGCTGACGGACCGCGAATGGCAGGTCCCGCGCGAGGTCGGGCTCGCCGACCGGGGTAACAGCTTCGAGCATGGCGATGTACTGCCGAATATCAGCGATGACCTGGTTAATGCGGTCGACTCCCAATTCGAGCAGGGCGCGGGCTTCGCCTTCGACCGCACGGCGTTGGACGGCGGTGTCGAAATCGAGGCCGAGCGCATACAAGGACTGAATCGTGCCATCGTGGAGGTCGTGGGCGATGCGCACGCGCTCTTCAAGCAGCGAAACGCGTCCATAGCGCTGTTGCGCGAGGGCGGCGGAGATGCTGAGCGCCACCTGCATGGCGAGGAGCGTCGCGACGAACTCGTCGTTCTCATCGAAGGGCGGCCGGCCTCTCACGCGGGTCATGTAGAGCGACCCGATGGTACGGCCACCGGCCCGGACAGGGACCCCGAGGAAGGCAACCATGTCCGGGTGTTCGCCTGGCCAGCCGGTGAACGCCGCATGAGCCTGCAGGTCATCGACTCTCATCGGCTCCGACCGGTTGGCGAGGACCCCGAGAAGCCCGCGTCCGACCGGCGGGCTACCCAAGCGCCGGGCAAGCTCATCGGGCATGCCGGCGTAGATGAATCGCTCCATCAGTCCGGCTTCACTAAAGGTTGCGAGCGCGGCAAAATCCGCGCGAGCGGTAGTGCGGGCGCGCTCCGCCACCTGCTGCATAAGCCGCAAGGCGTCGCTGCCTTCCAGGAGACGGGTCGTTTCGTGGAGGATGAAGAGACACTCACGGCGGAAGCTCTCGACCTGCGACTCCGCCGCCGCGTCGCGATCAGGCATCGAGGCGGTTGGCCGCGCGGCGCGCGTCGAACGCAGCTGCTTCGACGCGCCGGGTGAGTCCCAGCTTGCCAAGAATGTCGCTGACGTGATGCTTGATCGTCTTCTCGGAGAGGTAGAGCCGTTCACCGATTTCGCGATTGGTGAGGCCTTCGGTGATCAGGTCAAGGACCGCCAGCTCGCGCTCGGAGAGCTGCTGGGCAAGACGATCCTCCGCGCTAACCACCTGGCCCCGGCGCACGTGTTCGATGACAGCGGCCGCGCCCACGGCATCGAGCGTCTTCCCGCCGCGGCCAACCGTGCGCATCGCATCGAGAAGGTCTGGCGTTTTCACGTCTTTCAGCATGAAGCCGCTGGCGCCAGCCACGATCGATGCCATGACGGCCTTCTCATCGCCGAAAGACGTCAGTATCAGGACGTTCACCGTGTTCTGCGCAGCGCGAATGTCGCGGCACGCTTCGATACCGCTGAGCCCGGGCATACGAATATCCATGACGACAAGGTCCGGCCCGAGGCGGAGGGCTTCGCGCACGGCCTCCCGTCCGTCCCGCGCCTCGCCCACGACGGTGAACTCATCCAGTCCGCGGAGAGCCGACTTCAGGCCCGCTCGGACGAGATCGTGGTCGTCGGCCAACAGCACGCGGATCTGGTCTGTCATAACTGCGCCCCGGTCGTCAGAGATCGACTCCGCCAATCTACTACTTCGCTGCCGCCACCGCCTGCCAACAGCTGCTCAAGCCACGGCCGGTGCAGTGTGCGCTCCTTCATCAACGAGGTCTCGGATGCGGCGGGGAAGCTGCGCTAGCACATGGGACCATTCGCCGGCGCTCACATGACATTCGACCACGCCTGCCACCGCCCGGATCGCCGCCTCCGCCTGGCCGGGTTGCGCGCGCCCGCAAGCGAGGGCGAGAAACGCCTCGGAGTCGCGCCGGTTGGCGACACGATGGCATGGGTCCCAACCTTCGAAGTAGATGCCGCGGATGAGCATCGGGAGCTGTGCCGACAGCTGCGCGGACTCATCGATACTCAGGCGATCACGCAGGGCATGAAGCACGCCGCGCAGCGACTGGTACGCGTAGTGTTGGTCGGAGCCGAGACGATAGGCGATCTGACCGATCCATTCGTGGGTGCGCCGGACAGTCTCATCGATGCCTTCGAGCCCTCGCGTCGCCATTGTCCTCACCTCTCATCCGGAATGTAGCAATGTTGCCGCCGTCACCAGGCGTCGGCTGAGGGCCGAACGGCCCGGAGTACGAGGCCAGCCGGCCCCTCGATCTTCGCGGTGAGGCGACTCAAGCTGGCTGCATGGAGATAGCTCAGAGCGCGGGGCGCCTTGGTGTTGCGCTCGCTGCGGGGCTGCTTATCGGCCTGGAGCGTGAGCGCCGCAAAGGCGATGGACCCGGGCGTGCGCCCGCGGGCATCCGCACGTTCACGCTTGTTGCCGCGGCCGGGGGTCTCTCGGGGGCGTTGGGGAGCGAAGTGATCGCAGGAGTGGCGTTGGCCGCGGTCGCGGCAACGGCGCTCGTGGGCTACTGGCGCACCCACAACGAGGACCCTGGGTTGACGACCGAAGTGGCGCTCGTGGTGACGTTCCTGGTCGGTGCGCTCGCGTATCGTGAGCCTGCGCTCGGCGCGGGGGCCGGCGTCGTCACCGCGGCACTCCTCGCCTCACGGACGGCGCTGCACCGGCTCGTACGTTCGGCGATGAGCGAGGAGGAGGTCCATGACCTGTTGCTGTTCGCGGCTGCGGCGGTCGTCGTATTGCCGTTTCTCCCCAACCGGACGTTGGGACCGTATGACGTGTTCAACCCCTTCAAGATCTGGCGGCTCGTGGTGCTCGTGATGGGGATCGGCGGGCTGGGCCATGTCGCTACGCGGCTTCTGGGCGCGCGTTTCGGGCTTGCTGTGTCAGGCCTTGCCGGAGGTTTCATTTCCAGCGTGGTCACGATCGGGTCGATGGGTGCGATCGCACGGCGGAGTCCGGGCCTTAACCGCGCGGCGGTCTCAGGCGCCGTCCTCTCAACGGTTGCCACGGTCACCCAGCTGGCTGTTGTCGTCGCTGCAGGCCACCCTGGCACGCTGCGCCCGCTCGCGCTCCCACTCCTCGCCGGCGGGTTGACGGCGACGATCGCGGGAACAATGGCGGCGCTGCGGGTGCCTCGGCACGGTGAGCGTCCCGCCCCAAGCCGGTCGTTCACGCTCACCGGCTCGATAACGTTCGCCGCCGTGGTCACGGGCGTGCTCTTCGTCTCAGCTGCGTTGAACAACGCCATGGGCAATTCCGGCGTGGTCCTCTCGGCGACGCTTGCCGGGTTCGCCGATACACACGCCGCAGCCGCGTCCGTCGCAAGTCTCGCTGCCGCTGGGAGGGTGGACACGGGCACGGCGACCGTCGCTATTCTTCTTTCTGTGACCACGAATGCGATGACGAAGCTCGTGGCCGCGCGGGCGGCCGGGCCGCGAGCGTTCGCCTTGCCGGTCTCGCTGAGCCTCCTGCTGGTGGTACTCATGTTGTGGCTGGGCGAACTCATTTCCACGTCGTTCGGCTAACACGGACCGGATGGCGTACGATCGCGTTACCGGTCGGTACTCGATTCCCACCGCGGGATGTCGCCCAATAGCCAGGAGATGAAGGCCACCGTCCAGACACCCCATCGGCGGCCCGGGGCCGCCCGCCCGCTGGTCTACGTGACAGCGCAGCACGCTTGGCTGCGCCAAGCGCTGGCAAAGGCGCTGATCGAAGGTTCGGTTGACGTGTTCCTCACCCGCAGTTGCGAGGGCCTCGGCGCGGGCGGCATCGTAGTCGCCGCGGCGAGCGAATGTGACTCCGAGGACTGCGCTTCCCTCGCGGAGCGAGGACTCCACATCGTGATCCTCGCAGCCCTGCCCTCAGCAGCCGAACGCGAACGTTACATCGCGGCCGGAGCGCGCACCTATCTCCCGATGACGGTCGATTCGGAGCGACTCGTAGGGGAGATCGCCAACATTGAAGCGACGGATTCACCGGCAACGGAGGGCCCTATGGCGTATACGTGAGGGTCGGACGGCCCTCCCGCGAACCCCCGACGGGCGCCAGAGTAGAGCGGGACCGTTGGGAATGGAGATGGAAACATGACGGATGCAAGCGCACCTATCCTCGTGCCCCTGGACGGGTCGAAGCACGCGGAGGTGGCATTGCCCACCGCCCTTGTTCTCGCCCGCGCCTTCGGCGTTCCCCTTCGAATACTGCATGTGATTGACCCTGAGGCGATAGAGCAGCCTGTCGAACTGGATCACGCCCGTGAGCTGTTCCGGGATTTTGTCACGGGCCTCCTCCGCGAGCAGGGTAAGGACATCGCAGTCAATACCACGGTTGTGGGCGGGCCTCCCGCCCGCACCATCCTGGACTTCGCCGCAGCGGCGCGGATGGTCGTCCTCGCCAGCCATGGACGCGGCGGGTTCCGCGCGAGCGTTATTGGGAGCGTCGCCGACAAGGTCGTCCGCGGCGCGACCGTGCCCACCCTCGTGGTCCCACTTGAAGGCCCGGCAGTCGGGTCCGGGCCGATTGTCGTAGGGCTGGACGGATCCGAGGTCGCGGAAGAAGGTCTCACACTTGCTCGTGAGCTGGCTGACGCGCTGAAGCTGAAGATGGCGATCGTGCGCGCCTATAGCGTGCCGCCCCCCGCCGGGATCGAATTCGTCGCCTATCCCATCGACCTCACGACGTCGCTCAAGGAGGCGGCCGAGGACTACGTGGCGGCGATGGCCAGCCCTGACGAAGAGTCCTACACGATGCTCGCTTCGCCCGTCGACGCGCTCGCCGAAGTAGCGAAGAAGGTTGGCGCCGGGCTTGTCGTGCTGACCTCCCACGGCAAGGGGTTCGCTCAACGCATCGCGCTCGGGAGCACCACCGACCGTGCAATGCACGCTCTGCACCGGCCCCTCCTGGTTGTGCCCGCGACGCCGAAGCGGGCCCGAAGCCATCCCGAGCCGAAGGAAGCGACGCCGCAGGGGTCCTGATGTTTTCGCGCCGGATGGACGCGATGTGTTCATCGTGCGATCAGGTTCGTGGGACCGGCAGGCGCAGGTCTCAGTCGATGTACCCGGACGTTTACCGTTCCACGGCCGCCCACTCCAACCAGCCGCCGTCGAGCCGCAAGGCGTCGAAGCCACGAGCCTTGAGGACCACGACCGCGTGGTCGGCAAAGAGGCAATAGGTTCCGCGGCAGTAGGCG
>JAYUAG010000154.1:0-5363 GCA_043741475.1 Thermoflexaceae bacterium
TGGTACGGCTGGAGGGATTCGAACCCCCGACCCTCTGTTCCGAAGACAGATGCTCTAATCCACTGAGCTACAGCCGCGCAGCCATGACTCTTTCAGTATACCGCGCGTAGCGCCAGCCGAACGGAATGCGGTGGCGCGGCAGCGCCGCAGCCGGTAGCGTGCAGCGCACACTCGCCCTGGAGGTCGACGCATGAAAGTCGGCATCACCCTCTTCGCCCAGAACTACACGGACTGGGATCGCTACCAGTCTGGCGCCTTCGACCGCCGCCCGATGATCCACGACGCCCAGGCCTACGAAGAGGAGCTTGCCATCGGCGATCTGGCGGAGCCGCTCGGATTTGACTCGCTCTGGACGGTCGAGCACCACTTCACGCCCTACACGATGGTGCCGGACCCGCTGCAGATGCTCACCTATTTCGCCGGCCGCACGCAGCGCATCAACTTCGGCACGATGGTCGTCGTCCTTCCCTGGCATGACCCCGTCCAGACGGCCGAGAAGATTACGATGCTCGACAACATGTTGCGCGGCCGCAAGCTCACGCTTGGTTTCGGCCGCGGCGCCGGGCGCGTCGAATTCGAGGGCCTCCGCATCCCCATGGGCGAATCGCGCGAACGCTTCCTCGAGGCGCTCGCCGTCGTCCGCGCCGCCCTCACGAACGAGCGCTTCTCCTTCGAAGGCAAGCACTACCAGATCGGCGAGACCAGCATCCGCCCCCAGCCGCGTTCGACCGACCTGACCGACCGCATGTACTGCGCCTGGGGTACGCCCTCGTCGATGCCGATGGCGGCGAATTCGGGGCTGGGCGCGCTCTTCATCCCCCAGAAGAGTTGGGCCGAGTACGCCGAGGATATGAAGGGCTTCAACGAAGTCCGCCGCGAAAACGGCTGGGCGCCCATGAAGCCGATCGTCGCGGTCTGGATCTACTGCCACGAAAACGATGAGGAAGCGTGGGAGGGCGCGCTCGAATACATGGGCAACTACTCCGACAGCGCCCGCCGCCACTATGAGTTCGACGACCCCACGCACTTCAAGGAGACGAAGGGCTACGAGCACTACGCGCAGATGTCGGAGGCGGCGATGCAGATTGACCCGGCCATCGCCCGCCGCGGGTTCGCGAACTCACAGGTGTGGGGCACGCCGGAACAGTGCCTCGCGAAGCTCAAAGAGATCCGCGACCTGGTGGACGCGGAGGAGTTCGTCCTCGTCTTCAAGTACGGCGCCATCCCCCAGGAGAAGGCCGAGGCGAGCATGCGCCTCTTCGCAGAGAAGTGTCTCTCGCAGGTGAAAGCGCTCGGCGAGGCGATGGCTGTGGGCTGAAGGCCCGGTTCACCTCAGCCGGTAGCGGGTTGGACGCGGACGACCGTCGTACCGACCGTGGCGCCCGAGAGCAGCGCCACGAACGCCTCCGGCGCAGCCTCCAGCCCGTCGAATTCAGTAACTTTAGGGACGAGTTGCCTACTGGCGATGAGGGCGGAGAGGGCCTCGCGTGCAACGTCGTAGCGGTCGCTGTAGTCGAAGACGAGGAAGCCCTCCATACGCACACGGTTGTTCACAAGGAGCCCGGGAATCCCGCGCGGGCCGGGCTCCGGGTTCGCGGTGTCGTATTGGCTGACGACGCCGCAGCAAACGATGCGCCCGTGGGTGTTCATCCGGAAGAGAGCGCTCCCCAGGATCTCTCCGCCGGTGTTGTCGAAGTAGACGTCGATGCGGTCAGGAGTGGCAGCCTTAAACGCCGCCCGAAAGTCCGGGTCCTTGTAGTTGAGGGCCGCATCGAATCCCAGCTCTTCCACCAGTAAGCGGCACTTGGCCTCAGAGCCAGCGACGCCGACTACACGACATCCTTGGCTTTTGGCCAGCTGCCCGGCGATATGACCCACCGAGCCCGCCGCCCCGGACACCACCACCGTCTCTCCCGGTTTCGGAACGCCGACCTCCAACAGGCCGAAGTAGGCCGTCAGGCCGTTCGTCCCGAGCGTGCCGAGGTGATGCCCTGGATCAACACGGCCGTCCACCTTGCGGAGGGCACGGGGCGCATGCACCGAATAGTCCTGCCACCCGGTCGGTGCGACGACGCAATCCCCCGGCTGAAAAAGGCTCGACCGCGATTCGACGACGGTGGCCACCCCCGTGCCGCCCATGACGACACCGGTCACCGGAGCGCCGGCATAGCCAGCGCTCCCCTGCAGCCCGGCGCGCTGTCCGGCGCCGATGGTGAACGCGACCGTCTGGCAAAGGACGGCCCCCTCGTCCGGCGGAGGGACAGGTTCACTGCGAATGGAGAAGTCGCTCGCCGTCAGCTTCCCCTGCGGGAGTGAAGAGATCATCACCTGGCGGTTTTCCGTCACTGCATTCTCCTGGGTACCGGCTGGGTCGCATTGTAGCGCTGGCTGCGCCCGGCCACCGTACTGAACGGTGCGGTTCAGGGTGTTGCATGGAACCCAGGCGGCCTCGATGCGTTCCAGTCCGAACCGCGACGGTCACGGACCGGGCCGCATCCACCGTGCCCGGCGCTGCTGGGCCACGCCCGCGCCACCCGGGTTGGTCGATGCGGCCCGCTTGCTCACGCGCGCGGTTCGGACTCTGCCGATCCCTACCGCACCAGGTCCAGGAAGCGAGGGCTTCCGGAAGAAGCGACCTCGGGAACCCAACCGATGGTCTGCGTGCCATCGATCACGACGCGCCAGAAGATCAGTCCTTCGGTAGTCACGACGGTTGAGGCGGCCGGGGTGCCGGTGACGACGGTGAGGCGGTCGCCAACCTTCAGCGCCTGTACGACGCGCGCGCCCCCAGAGGGGTCAACGGTCATGTTGGTCGCAACGATCACCTGGACTTTCGCCCCCGATTGCAGCCGTGACACCGCAGCCGGCGCTGTGACCACGGCTGGCGGAGGGGCCGGGGGAGCTGCGCCGCCGGCCCCTCCGCGGACGATCAAGGCGCCGTTCATCTGGCCGGGGTGGACCGCGCATTCGAAGTAGTACGACCCCGCCGTAGCGACGGTGAAGGTGAGCACGTCCGTCTGGCCGGCGGTGATGATCTTGCCCGTCGAGCCGGGAGCGAGTTCCTTGCCGCCCTTCGCATCGAGGAACTGGAGACTGTGGCGCGCCTGGCCGTTGTGCTTCAGCGTAAAGGTCAGCTTCGCGGTGGCGAGTGTCGTTATCTCCTTCTTGTCGAAGGCGAACTCGGTAGCGCCGACCTCGAAGGTTGTCGCCAGCACGTTGAGCGTGCCGTTCATCTGGCCGGGGTGGACGGCGCACTCGAAGTAGAACGAGCCGGCGGCGGGCGGCGTGAACGAGACCACGTCCGTCTGCCCCGCGGTGATGATCTTGCCGGTTGCACCTGGCGCGAGTTCCTTGCCGCCCTTGGCATCGAGGAACTGGATGCTATGGCGCGCCTGGCCGTTGTGTTTCAGGGTGACCGTCAGCTTCTGGCCGGCAGGCGCATCGATGGTCTTCTTGTCGAAAGCGAACTCCGTCGCTCCAACGTCGAACGCGGTCTGCACGGCCGGGGGTGGCGACGGCGCACCCGCCCCAGTGACCGTGAGCGTCCCGTTCATCTGGCCGGGATGGACCGCGCACTCGTAGTAGTACGAGCCTGCAGCGGGCGCGGTGAAGTTGTAGGTATCGGTCTGACCGGCGGTGATGATCTTCCCGGTTGAGCCAGCTGCGAGTTCCTTGCCACCCTTTTTGTCGAGGAACTGGAGACTGTGCCGCGCCTGGCCATTGTTTTTAAGGTTGACTGTGAGCTTCGACCCCGCGGCGACCGTGAGTTCCTTTTTGTCGAAGGTGAATTCGCTTGCGCCGACATCGATCGTGGCCGTTGCTGGCGGAGCTGCGACCGCTGGTGGCGGTGGCGCGCCAGCCTTGACTTCGAAGCGGCCGTTCATGGCCGCGGGGTGGACGGCACATTCGAAGTAGTACGCGCCCACGGCCGGGGTGGTGAAGGTCACGACATCGGCGCCGCCGCCCGCAGTGATCTTGCCTGAAGCGCCGGCTGCGAGTTCCTTGCCGCCCGCCTTGTCGAGGAACTGGAGGCTGTGGCGGGCCTGGCCGCCGTTCTGCAGGGTGAACGAGACGGCCGTATTAGGCGGAGCGAGGAGTGAAGTCTTGCTGAACTGGAACTCCGTCGCGACCACGCGGTAGTCGTCGGCGCCGGCCGTAGCCACAGCGGGCGGTTGGGTGGCCACCTGGGCGGCGGTCGGCTGGGCGGCGGCGGGAGCCTTGTCGCCATCGCCCCGGTTGAGGACGACAGCGAGCACCACAGCGGCGGCGATGGCCGCGGCCACGGCGCCGCCGTACCAGTAGAGGGCGTTCCCTCGTTTCTTTGGCGGGATGGAGCCGCCTCCGCCGGGCGGAACGCCACCGGAGTCCCGGCGGGCCAGTTCGGCGATGCGCACGTCTTCTCGGATGGTGGGCGCTTCGAGGCCATCATCGGGCCTGGCCATGCGCTGGGGTGAAAACAGAGGGTAGGAATTTCCGGACATTGGCTCAGTCACGGGCGGAGTATAGCCGGAGTGAGCGGTGCTGTGGATAGGTCTTTACTCTCGGGGCGGGGCCGCCGAAAGGCCGAGGGCGCTCATGTTCAGCACGACGGTGCTGCCGGCCTCGATCGGGCCGGCCATGTCGTAATAGTGGATCGTGATGGTCTTGCCGATCATCACGACATCCCCTTCGGCGAGCGAGTGTTGCTGGACGCGCTGTCCGCCCAGCCAGAGCCCGTTCGAGCTGCCGACATCTTCGATCGTGTACCCGGCCGCCGTGCGCAGGAGGCGGGCGTGGCGACCGCTGACGATCGCGTCGGGGATGACGATGTCGTTCGTCGGGTGGCGGCCCAGCGTCAGGATTTCGGCTGAGAGAGAGTGCTCCTTCGTGCCGGACGGGGCGCGCACGATCATCCGGGCGATGGCCACTGGCTGCGCCGGTTCGACCGCTTCCATCGCGGTCGATTCGCCGATCTCCGGCTCCTCGGAGGCCGGTTCAGGGGGCTTCTCCTCTTGCAGGGCGAAGGCGAACGGGCCGAACTGGAGGAGGTCGCCCGACATCAGGTTCGTCGGCAGGCGCGCTTTGAGGGGCGTGCCGTTGACGGCTGTGCCGTTCGAACTGCCGAGGTCGGCGACGCGGCAGAGGCCATCGCGCAGTTCGACGCGCGCATGGTGGCGCGAGACATCGGCCGAATCGAGCACGATGTGGTTGTCCGAGGCGCGGCCGACGAACGCAACTTCGCCCAGCTGATGCGGCTCAGCGCCTTCGATATCTCGCGGGATGAGCACCCACGTCACGCCATTCCTCCCCGGACCTGGTGCCGGCCCCCGCATTGTACCCTTGTGCGCCGGATCGGGAAGGGGCAGGCGAAGCCTGGCATGGGA
>JAYUAG010000155.1:0-5352 GCA_043741475.1 Thermoflexaceae bacterium
ACGACGCCCGGCACGATGGAAGCTGTGCGCTTGCTGAGGCGCGCGGTTCCCGTACGATCGCGGGTGATGACGTTCATCTCCCGGCCCTATCGCGGCGACTCCGACCTCGGCCGTATGCTCGACCTTGCGCGAGCCGTCGCGGCTGGGCCGGCGCCGCCCTGCCGGCGGCCCGGCGACCTCGTCTGGATGCTACGGCCGCACTTCGACCCCACGACTGCGGTGAGGCTCTGGGACGAGGGCGGCCCGGCGCTCGCTGGCTGGTCGGCCTTCGAGTCCCCGGACGAGGTGCTTTTCGAGACGCGTGCCGGTCTCGATTCGCGCGCGAATCTGCTCGGAGAGATGTTCGCGTGGGCCGAGTTCAGGGCGGACGAAGCGGGCGTGGCAGCGCTCGCCACGCCGATTCACGCGGGCGACGCGGCCCTCCTGGGCCTCGCGGAGGGGCGTGGCTTACGCCGCATCCCTGGGCGCGAAGAGGTGCTATTCCGCCGGAGCCTTACGACGGCCATCCCCGCGGCGGCGCTGCCGGATGGTTTTCGCGTACGCCACGCCACCGTTGCCGACACTGAGGAACGCGTCGCTTGCCATCGCGACGCCTGGTCGGTCTGGGGGCCATCGAGCTACAGCGAGGAGGCGCACGCCTGGCTGCGGGCAGCGCCAGAGTTCGATGAGACGCTCGACCTTGTCGTCGAAGCGCCGGGCGGCCAACTCGTGAGCTGTTGCATCCTTTGGGCCGATGGGGCCAACCGCTGCGGCCACTTCGAACCCGTGGGCACGCGCCCGGCGTTCGCGGGCCGCGGCCTCGCACGAGCGATGCTCGACGAGGGAATGCGACGGCTGCGAGACCGTGGCTGTGACATGGTCTACGTCTCGACCGCGGGCCACAACGCCCGCGCCCGCGCGCTCTACCCGTCCCTTGGGTTCGAACAGTTCGAGACGGCCCACTGGGTAGCCGCGGCGCACCGCCGCCGCTGACTGGCGCCTGATGTCCGGCGCGCCCCACCACGCCCCCGGCATGGTGCGATCGCCCGCGGCCACAGCGGGCCACGGCTACCAAATCCGGCGCCACGCCCGGCCGAAACGAATTCGCGGCCCACCACGCCGCGGCCACAGCGGGCCGCGGCTACCCGGCTGCGCTATGCCCCCGGCATGGCGCGATCGCCCGTGACCACGGCGGCCCGCATCTATCGCGGGTGCTGACGCCGCCAGAGATAGGCGAGCGCGCCGCAGGCCACCCCCACGTTCAGTGACTCGACCCGAGGGTCCATCGGCAGGGCCACGACGAAATCGCTTTCGCGGCGAAGGAGGTGGCCAATGCCCTCGCCTTCGCTGCCCATGATCAACGCGGTGCGGGCCGGCCAATCGAATGCGGTCGCGTCGACCGAGCCCTCACCGCCGTCCGCCGCGACGACCCAGTAGCCCAGTTCCTTCAGCATCGCCACCGCCATCGCAAGGTTCTGGGGCGCCGCCACCGGCGCCACGAAGCTCAGCCCGGCGCTTGCGCGGTGCACGCCGGGGGTGAGCAGTGCCCCTCGACGCCGGGGCAGCACCACCGCATCCACGCCCACCGCGACCGAAGTCCGCAGCACGGCCCCGACGTTCTGGGGGTCGGTCACACTGTCGAGCAAGACCACGAGTGAGGCGCGGTGGGCGTCATCCCCGAGCGCCCGGAGGTCGAACGGTTCGAGTTCACGCAGGCGAACGAGGACGCCCTGGTGGACGCCGTCGTTCGTTAGCTCGGCGAGGCGCGGGAGACCTACCGCGGTGACCGGCACACCGGCGCTCTCCGCCTCACTCACCAGCGCGTGGACCCTGGGGTTGCGCGTCTCTTCGAGGTAGAAGAGCGAGCGCACCGCTCCCGCGGCCAGCGCCATCGCACAGGCGTTGACGCCGAAGGCGAGGTCATCGGGTGTGGCGTTCGGTTTCGGGCGGGGGCGCGGCACGGGCCAAGCAAAGCACACCGGGCGCCCACTTGTCGCGCCGCTGGCGGAGTCACCCGGCCGGACGATGGTTACGGCCCCTTTCCCGAATGGCATATCCTTTGCTTCCGCCAAGCCATATCGCTCCCGTACACTCGGGAAGCCGTGCCCCTCCTCTTCAGCCCGTCGTGGCGTCTGCCGCTGCTCCTTGTTGTCGTGTCCCTCCTCATGGGAACAGCCGTTGCCTGCGGCGACGATGACGGTGGCGATGGCGGCGTGGCCGGGACGACCGCGCCAGCGTCGGCGTCATCTCAGAGCGCGGCGCCGGGCGGCTTCGATACCAGGAGCGCGCCGGTCGTCCGGGCGCCGGCCAGTCTGTATTCGATCCTGCTCGAAGACGTTGGCTTCGGAAACTATATCACCGACATCCGCGGCACCTATGAGCTCGTCGTCGAGAACTACTCCGAGACCGCTGTCTTTAGGAATCCCGCGGATGGCGCCGGCCTGCTGCGCAAGTGGGGCTACATCAACGGCTACGAAACCGCGATGACCCCTGAAGGCGGCGAGGCGGCCATCCTCAACGGTGGCTTTGTCGTGATCGTCGAGACGCACGTCTTTAAGACGACCGAGGGCGCCACGGAGGCCTACGACTTCTTCCTCGATGTCGTGAAGAAGAATGGCGTGTCTCAGCCCGTCACCGCACAACCGGTCGGCAACTCCTCTTATTATGCGCGCACTGTGCAGGGCACGATTCGCGGTACCACGATAGGCCAGGCGATTCACCAGGTGGTCTTCCGGCGCGGAAACCTTGTCGCGATCGTCAGGACGATCGGCTCTGAGCCGCTCATGAGGGTGACTTCCGTGCGTGATATGGCGATGATCGTCGATAGCAAGGCGCTCGGCACGACGCGCACGATCGAACCGACCCCGACCAGCAACTTCACCCCGCCGCCGGGCTCGGTGCGGACCACTCCGGCAGCCGCAGCGCCTACGCCGACGCCGAAGAAGTGAACCGTCCACCGCCGCAATTCCGTCCTCGCAAGGCGAAACAGCAACCGATCAGCCGGCGGTGGCGGCTGATCGTCGCGTTCGCGTCTCTCGCCCTGCTCGCCGCCGCCGGGGGCATCATCGCGCTCGTCCTCACCAGTGGCGACGACGGCAGCACAGCGGCGGCGCCGACCACGGCGCCCGGCGCCCAGAGCACCGGTGGCACGGCCGGCGCCCAGAGCACCGGTGGCACGGCCGGCGGACCGGAAACCGTGATCAAGGGCCCTGCGTATGCCTACGTCCTGCAGGTCGCCGAAGCGCCCGAAGGCTACGAGGTAAACAAAGCGGAGACCTATATTCTCTCGGCCCTTGCGAGCGCGACGGTGTACTTCAGCAGCGCGCGAGACGGCGAGACGCAGTTCAACGAGTGGAGCTATCGCGACGGCTACCAGGCCTCGCTTCAGCCCACAGGCCAGGCCGCGGACCTCGCCCGCGGCAAGTACTACGCCCGCACTGAAACACTGATCTTCGACTCCGTAGACGGCGCCCGCCAGGCCTACAACTACCTGGAGAAGTGGCACGAATCGACGAAAGGGTCCGAGCGCCAGCAAGCGGCGGCGCTCGGCAACCAGTCCAGTGCGTGGAAGATATCCGAAGGCGTCGTGCCGGGCACGGAACTTCCCGGCGTGTACCATCGTTTTATCTTCCGGCGGGGGAGCCTCGTTTCCGTCGTCCAGACCTATGGCGCCACCCAGTTCGTGACCGCCGCTATCTCGCGCGATATCGCCGTGCTGGTGGATGACAAGGTGCTCGGGAAGCGGCCCGCGCCGACACCGACGCCGCCCAAGAACGCGACGCAATCCTTGCCGCCGCTGACGCCAACGCCCACGCGGTAATTCCAACCGCACCACCGGAAGCGGCCCGCATGCGATTTTCCCTGCTCCTCTTCGCTGCGCTCGCCGTGTTCGCTACGCTGGCGGCCGGTGGCGCGCGTCCGGGGCGCGCCCAGCCCGCGCTCGAACCGGAATACGTCGTCGTCCAGTACGGGGATGGTTCGTCGCTCCCCGCGCTTGCCGCCGGCGTCCCCGCGCCATCGCTGGCGGAGCAGGGCTTTGCGCGCCTTGCCGTGCCCCAGGGCATGAGCGCCGCGGCCTTTCTCTCCCAGCTCCGCCGCGACCCCGACATCCTCTCCGCTGACATCGAGACGCGTCTCTTCGCGGCGGCGATACCCAATGACCCCTTCTTCTCGGGCAACCAGTCGGTCTACATGAGCCTGATGAACGTGCCCGCCGCCTGGGATATCGCGACTGGCTCCGGTAGCCCGGTGGTCGTCGCGATCCTCGATTCGGGCATCGACCTCGGGCACCCGGACCTCCAGGGAAACCTCCTCGAAAACCCGCGCGAGGCCAACAACAACGGCGTCGACGACGACGGCAACGGCTGCATCGACGACCGCTATGGCTGTCGCTTCGTCGACCTCACGACGCAGAACCGCGACGGCTGCGGATACACGAGCTCAGTCCGCAACGGCAACATCGCCGACGACAACGGCCGCCCCGGCACGGCCGGGCACTCGCACGGGACACTCGTCAGCGGCATCACCGGCGCAACCGGGAACAACGGCGTGGGCATCGCCGGCGTCGCGTGGAACGTCAAGCTCCTGCCCGTCAAAGTGCTCGATTGCGGGCCCGGCGGCGCGCTCCCCTCGGGCACGCCCTTCAACATCGCCGAGGGGATCGACTACGCGCGGCGGATGGGCGCACGCATCATCAACATCAGCATCTCTGGCCGCCCGGGCGACCAGCTGGCGGACACCGCCTCGCTGCGCAAGGCGATCCAGGATGCGGCGAACGAGGGCGTGATCATCATCGCCGCCGCGGGCAACCACGCGCCGGGCGCGACCCAGGTCGGGCCGGGGTACCCCGGCGCCTACACCCAGTTCGCGAACCTCGTCACCGTCGGTGCGTCCGACCTCGGAGGGCGCTGGGCGAGCTTCAGCAACTACGGCCCGGCCGTCGACATCGCCGCCCCCGGCGTGAGCATCGCCGGCACAGCGCGCACGGACCTCGGCCTCGCTGCACCGTACGGGTCGCTCGATGGCACGAGCTTCTCCACGCCGCTCGTCACGGGCGTGGTGGCGCTGCTCATTTCGCGAAACCCGAACCTCGCCGCCGCCGACTACATTGACCAGCTGCTCACGACAGCGTCCCCGGCCCCCGCCGCCTCGCACGGCCAGAACTGGGCGGGACACGGCATCGTCAACGCCGGCGCCGCCCTCGCGCGCATCCCCCTTTCGAGCACCGGCGCCGCCCTGCGCGACTTCAAGGACGTCGCCGACGGCACGGAAGTGCGCGCCCTCATCGGCAGCGCCGAGTGCGGCGCGGCGCCCGCCCGGACGTTCGGCATTTTCTCGCGCTACAGCATTCGCGTCCGCAGCGACGCGGAATCG
>JAYUAG010000156.1:0-5346 GCA_043741475.1 Thermoflexaceae bacterium
CCAGGGCTATCTCGCGCCACAGTCCTACCTCCTCGGCCGTGGCTGGGAGAAAGGGACCAATGAGCTTGGCAGCACAAACTGTATGGACCGCCTCGCCTCGGTGCCCCACAACCACCTGGTCCAGGTCCGGATGTTAAAGGACATCGCGACAGACGCGGTGGGCTGGGTCCGGAAAGTGCGAGCTGAGGGCTGCGGGTGGGATCCACTGATGGGACCCAACGCGAACGAGCTTCGACCGAACATCAGCAACGACCAGAACGCTCCATGGCGAACCACCGTTAGCCGCATCGCCCACGAACTGGAGGATGTCACCCTCGCCTGGCAGGTCGGGCTGCCTGGCCGCGAGCAGGCCAGCGCAGCGGGTGTGACCCGCTGGACTGACTCTCGCTTCAGCGCTGCTCTCGCCGGTGTGAACGGCGCTTATGCACCAGTGCTGGACCGGATGCTTGCTATGAATCAGGACTGCGCTGGCGACCCGGTCTGGCCAGCCAAGATTCGCACCGAGACTGAGGTATGGGCTGAACCTCGCGGCATGGAGTTCTTCGTCGACTTCGAGACGGTCAGCAACCTGGACGACGACTTCAGCAGCATCCCCGAACGTGGCGGACAGGCGCTGATTTTCATGGTTGGCTGCGGCCACCTTGAGGATGGCGGGTGGCGGTTTACAAGCTTCGCCGCGGACTCGCTCGACCTCGCGGCCGAGCGTCGCATGCTCGACGCGTGGTTCGCGCACATGGAGACGACGCGGCAGCGGTTGGCGCCGGGTCTGCGCGAGCCGCTCGTCTTTCACTGGTCACCGGCGGAGCGGTCGGGCCTCTCCACAGCGGTAGAGTCTGCGCGCGCGCGCCATGCTCCCGCGAGCTCGCGCTGGCGCGAGCCACTCTGGTTCGACTTCCTCAACCGCGTCGTGAAGGCGAAAGGCGACCCGGTGGTCGTCCGCGGCGCGATGGGTTTTGGGCTGAAGGAAGTGGCGAATGCGCTCCACGACCACGGCCTCATCGAGACACGCTGGGGCCAGAGCATCAGCGATGGGCTGGGCGCCATGGTGGCCGCCTGGCGAGCGGAGCCCGAGGCGCGGGCGGCTGGCATCGGACTTGGGGAGACCGCACTCATGCAGGAGGTGGCTGCCTACAACGAGGTCGATTGCCGGGTGATGATGGAAGTGATCGCGTGTCTGCGGGGCCGAGCGGCGTAACTGGCCCGCGTCACACGAAGATGCCAGGGACGCGAGAGCTTTTGGCGAGTGCTCATCGTGTTCTTCGTGTTTTTGTGTGAGCCTGCCCGGCGCTTGAGGGTGCTAACCTCAGCGCCGGGCCGCCTGTGCCCCACGGAGCAACCAATGCGTGACCTTGAGACGAGGACGGCGATCGTGACGGGAGCGTCACGGGGCATCGGGCCCTACATCTGCCGGGCACTGGCGAAGCGGGGGATGAACATCGTGCTCGTGGCGCGCGATGCGGAGGCGCTGACGGCGGTGGCTGAGGAGCTCGGGAAGCGCGGCACGAAGACCTGCGTCGTGCCGGCCGATCTCGCAGACCCGGCGGCCGCCGCGGAAATCGCCAGGCGCGCGACGGAAACGTTCGGAGCGGTCGACGTGCTTGTGAACAATGCTGGAATCGAGCAGGCTTCCCATTTTCATGAATTGGCCGCCGCAGACATTGCGAGGATGGTCGCTGTGAACCTGACCGGCCCGATGCTCTTGACGCGGGCGGTGCTCCCCGGGATGGTGGACCGCGGTCGTGGCCACATCGTGAACGTCGCTTCGCTCGCCGGGAAGTCGCCCGTCCCCTACAACGCGGTCTACGCGGCGACGAAAGCCGGCCTCCTGGGATTCACGCATTCGCTTCATGCCGAGCTGCATGGCGCCGGCGTCGGCGCGTCCTCCGTGAGCCCCGGCTTCGTCTCCGAAGCGGGAATGTTCCACGACAGCCAGCAGCTTTCCGGCGCAACGGCGTTGCGCTTCGTGGGCAGGTCTACGCCAGCAAAAGTCGCGGCCGCGATCGTCTCGGCGATCGAAAAGAACCGCGTTGACGTGATCGTGAACTCGGTACCGATGCGGCCGGTGTTCGCCCTGGCCGCGGTAGCGCCGGGGACGATTCAGCGGCTGTTGCCAGCGTTCGGTGTCTCGAAGACGATGCGTCAGGTGGCCGACGCCAACCGCAAGAAGGCCGACGATTCATAGACTGTGTCTATGTGAAGAATCGGAAAAGTTGTTGACAACGTGGCCGCGCGGCGCTAGGGTTGGGATCAGGACAGGCTGAAACCTGTCAGCTCAAGAACAAGGAGGGCGACGTCGATGCGAAGCAACATCCATGCCCTATTCGGAGTATTTCAGGTTGACAGATAGGCCCGCAGTTTCGCGGGCCGTACACAGGAACCCGCCCAGGTGCACCAGCATCACGCCCAGGAAGCGAACCTCAACGCAGAGGTTCCTCCATCGCCACTCTCAGTGGCGGCGAGATTAAGGCCAGACTGACGGCGGAGCTCAGCAAGAGCTACGGATATTCACAGGCCCCGGCAAAACCGGGGCCTGTTTGCGTGTGCCAGAACCACCAGCACACCGGAAACCGCGCGCGTGAGCAAGCGGGTAGGGATTCTGCATCCACCAACCCGGACGTCGCGGGTGGGATCGCACCCGGCCATACGGCTCAGAGATGCTTCAGGCGGTACCAGGCGCGATAGCTGGTGAACTGCCGGAAGCCCATGCCGCGGTACAGGCTGTATCCGCGCGTGCTGGATTGGAGGATGGTCGCAATGCAGACCTCAGATCGGCCGTCTTCGATTGCACGCCGGGTAAGGGCGGCGGCGATTCCCCGTCGCCGAAACCCCTGGAGCGTGCCCACGTTGTAGAGCCCCGCAACCGCCCCGGTCACGACACGCGCGGCGGTGGCGACGGGCTGACCATCGACCCAACCGATGTACGACGTAACGCCGGGCGCGTCCCAGACGCCAGGCGCCGCGTAGACGGCGGAGTACGCTGGAGGCGTCCCGAAGCCGTCGGCTAACGTGCGGGCGAAGACGCCGGCCATTGCGGCGCCGTCCACCGGCGTGATGTCGAGGCCTGGCGGCCAACTCCCCGGCACATCCGGGCCTTCGAGAGACATCGCCGGGATGATGCGGCCGAAGCCGAGCCTGGCTGCTGTAGCGGCGGCCGTCATCTCGGGCCGGGCGGCCTCGGCAACGACCAGCATCCAGGGCAGCTCCAGCTCCGCGTAGAACGCCTCGACTCGTTGGATGAGCTCAGTGGGCCCGGACGGCGCCGCGAAGACGAAGGCGCGATTGAACTCGGCCTCCGGGACACCCGTGGCGAGGCAGGTCGCGCCGTCCAAATCTTCGACGCAACCATCCGGAAGGGACCGCGCCACGAGCGCGTAAGCTTCAAGGAAGTTCGCGTGGCTAGATTCGATCAACTCGTCCGTTAGGAGCGTAGGAGCGTCCACGCGCGGCAGTCTACGCCGGCTCCGCTCCGCCATGTCCATGAGCTCGAGCAGGACGCGCTCATGTTTTTCCGGCGAGGCGCCGCGCCACCGCCGCGCGCTCCACCATGAGGCGGTGGCGGGCCTGGCGCGCGAGTTCCTGATCGCCGTCGGACTTGGTCATGCTCTCCGTATCCTCGTGCGCATTCCGCTACTATGCCCGGGTGGTCAATCGTCTCCCGGGCAGAGTTGCCGTCATCACTGGCGCCGCCGCAGGCATCGGCGAGGCCACCGCCGTCCGCTTCGCCGAGGAGGGCGCCACCATCGCTCTCCTCGACCGCGACGCGGGCGGCGAATCGGTCGCCCGCGTCCTGCGCGAAAGCGGCGCGCACGCGCGCTTCTTCGGCTGCGACATCGCTGACGAGGCGCAGGTCGTCGCAACCTTCGCCGCAATCGAGGAGGCCTTCGGGCAAATCGACATTCTCGTGAACAACGCCGCCGTCTTCGTCCTCAAGGGCCTCGATGCCACGGTCGAGGATTGGAATCGGTCGCTCGGCGTGAACGTCGTTGGCACGGCCCTCTGTGCGCGCGAAGCGGCTGCCCGCATGAAGCGCAACGGCGGCGGCGCGATCGTGAACCTCGGCTCGATCTCGGGCTTCATCGCCCAGCCCGAGTTCATCACCTATAGCGCCACGAAGGCTGCCACTATCCAGATGACGAAGAACATGGCGCTGGACCTTGCGCCACACAACATCCGCGTCAACTGCGTCTGTCCGGGTACAATCCGCACCGCCGCCACGGACCGCCACATGGCTCAGACCGGCACGACCGAGGCGGAGTTCCTCGCCGAGCAAGCGCCGCTCCACCTTCTCCACCGCGTCGGCACACCGCGCGAAGTGGCGAACGCGATTCTCTTCCTTGCCTCCGAAGAAGCGTCATTCATCACCGGCACGTCTCTGATGGTGGATGGCGGCTACACCGCGCGGTAGCGTCGTCCGATCGGGTATGATGGGGCGAATGGACATCGCCGAGAGGATCGTCGTCACGCCAGGGGTTCGTAGCGGGAAGCCGTGCATTCGCGGCACTCGCGTTACCGTTTACGACGTGCTCGAGTACCTGGCGGGCGGGATGACCGAGCTGGAGCTGCTCGCTGACTTTCCTTCGTTAACCGCTCAGGACGTTCGTGCCTGTCTTGCCTTTGCTGCCGCCCGTGAGCGACGCAGGGCGCCGTGTCCGAGCGGAATTGTGGGTTCAACCGCCACTCGCCGGCCATGACATCAATTGACTTTGCTGACCTCTACAAACACAACATCGTCGACCGAAGTTTGCAGCCGCATTTCGTCATTCTCATCAGCTTCCTGGTCACGTTTGTCGCCGTCCGAACGATTACACATCGAATTCGGAGCGGTAAGTCAGTGCTTTTCCTCCACAATATCCAGCACGGGGAGACGCACATCCACCATCTGGTGCCGGGAATTCTGCTCCTGCTGGTTTCGGGATACGTGCTCGCCACCATCGGCGGGCCGCGCGAGGTGCCGGCCGCGGTCTATGGAGTAGGTGCAGCCTTGACGCTGGATGAGTTTGCGCTCTGGCTCCAGCTCAAAGACGTGTACTGGGACCGTAAGGGCCGCGAAAGCATCAACGCCGTAATCGTCTTCGCCGTGCTCGCGGCAATCGGCGGGATCTGCGCACGGTTCCTGTTCGCCCTCGCGCGGGAAGTCAGCCGGATATGACCGTCGGACGACGACCCTATTAGGGCCGAAGCCACCCAGGCCCACCGGTCTCGCCTGGCCGTCGCGCGGCGGCCGCTCCCAACGGCGCCTAAGCCGGCCGACCCATGACCCGCCAGCGGTTACAATCCCGACCATGCAGCAGCCCCTCCTCATCCAGTCCACACGCCAGTTTGGCGTTGGTGGCCGCGTCGTAGTCC
>JAYUAG010000157.1:0-5338 GCA_043741475.1 Thermoflexaceae bacterium
GAGCTCGTCACGGCCGCAAAGCGCAACCGTCGCAGCCTCAACCAGGAGATCATCTACCGCTGGGAGGTCTCTTTGGGGCTCAAGCCGGGCGGCGATGACCTCCTAAGCGCTCGGCCAGTGGTCGAGAGAATGCGGCCCGAATGAGCCGCACGGTCACCGTGCGGGGTGTCCCGCCGGAGTTGCATCGCAACCTGACGTCCAGGGCGGCAGCGAGCCGGCGGAGCCTCGCCCAGGAGGCGGTGGTCGAGCTTGAACCGGTTGCGCGTGGCTCGAACGAATCCGTGCATGAGCAGGCGCGAGCGCTTCGCGAGCGTCTTGCCGGTCTCGGCGTCCGGCTCGACCCTGAGCGAGTCGAGCAGTCGATCCGCGGTGGTCGCCGGTGATCGTTTCGGACACGCAGATGCTTGCTTACCTCACACTGCCGTCGCCCAATTCGGAGCTCGCAGACGCGGTGCATCGCCGGGACCCGGAATGGTCGGCGCCGTACCTGTGGCGGAGTGAGTTCCGGAGCGTGCTCCTCGGTGAAATGCGAGTGCGGCGCCTTGCGCTGGGGGCGGCCAACGAAGCCTTCGCGATCGCGGCGGCCACGCTCATAGGCGGCGAGTACCACGTGGAGACCGCCGACGTGCTGGTGCTCGCTCAGGGCAACCGGATCACCGCGTACGACCTCGAATTCGTCGTCCTCGCGCGCATGCTCCACGTGCCGCTCGTCACCTTCGACAAGAAGGTGCTGGCTGCCTTCCCCGGCGAGACGGTTCATCCAGAGGACTTCGTGCGCCGAGCGTCAGGTTGACCAACGGCCCGCGGACTGCCTTCTCAGTCCAACCGCGCCAGTGCCGCCCTCAACCGTAGCGTTGTCTCCGCCTTGCCCAGCAGAGCGACCGAGTCGAACAGGGGGATGCCCTGGGCGCGGCCCATGATCGCGACATAGAGCACAGGGACAAATTTTCGCAGCTTCATCCCGAGCGGCTCCTCCATGCTCCGCACCGCCGCCTCGACCAAATCCTTGGTGAAGGCGCTTTCTGGGACGTCAGCAAGCGATTGCAGTGCGGCGTCGAGCACCTGCTGCGCAGCTTCCACGCTTCCACCGACCTTCTCCGTCAGCAGCGCTACCGCGAATTCGGGCGCGCCATCGGTGAACAGGAACTCCACGAGCGGCGCGATGTCACCCAACGTCGCCACCCGTTCGCGCAGCAGTGGCGCCGCGGCGGTGATGGTCGCCGCGTCCAGTCGTTCACGCGCCGGGCCGGAGAGACCACGCTCGGCCCAATCGCCCACGAGCGCTGTCCAGCGTTCCTCGCTCAATGCGCGGATGTAGTGCCCGTTGAGGAAGTTCAGGCGGTCGAGGTCGAAGACGGCCGGGTTGGGGACGACGCGCTCGAGTGTGAAATGCGCCAGCAGTTCGTCGCGCGAAATGATCGACGTCTTGTCGTCGAGCGACCAGCCGAGCAGCACGAGGAAGTTCAGCATCGCCTCGGGCAGGTAGCCTTTTGCCGCGTACTCCAGGAGAGAGACGTCCCCTGAGCGCTTACTCAGCTTCTTCCGGTCGGCGCCCACGATCAGCGGCAGGTGCGCGAACCTGGTCGGCGGCAGACCCATAGCCTCGTACACCTGGAGGTGCTTGGGGGCGCTCGAGATCCACTCTTCGCCCCGGATCGCGTGGGTGATCTCCATGTCCGTGTCGTCGACGATGAGCGCGAGATGGTAGGTGGGGAAGCCGTCCGATTTGAGCGCGACGAAGTCGTCCTGGAGCGCGTTCTCGAAGGTGACGCGCCCGCGAACGATGTCGTCGAGGACGGTCACGCCTTCGCGGCGCATCTTGAAGCGCACCGTGAAGGGTCCGCTCGTCGCCCGCCGCTCCGACTCTGCGGCGCCGATGTCGCGGCAAAGTCCGTCGTAACCGGGTGGCCGTTTCGCCGCCGCCTGGGCCGCGCGCATCGCGTCGAGCCGCTCGGCACTGCAGAAGCAGCGGTAGGCCTTGCCCTCGGCCAACAGCTTCGCAGCTGCCGACTGGTGCTTCGCGAGCCGTTCAGATTGGACGTACGGGCCGTGTGGCCCGCCGATGTCCGGCCCTTCGTCCCAATCGATCCCGAGCCAGCGCAGGCTCTCGTAGATCGCCTCCACGGAGCCTTCGTTGAGGCGGCGCTGGTCCGTGTCTTCGATCCGGAGAAGGAACTGGCCGCCGTTCGCGCGCGCAAGCGCCCAAGCGAAGATCGCCGTGCGGATGTTCCCGACGTGCGGATCGCCGGTAGGGCTGGGGGCGTAGCGGGTGCGGACGGTCATGTTGCAGAGTTCCGAGGGACCGGTGGCGACTCCAGGGGCCCTTCCGGCGCCGGGATTCGGCTCGCCGCGCAGGCCGCGCCGTACTTCGAGGCTAGTTCGTCGAGGCCCATCGCGCGAACGACAGCCTCAATGTCGGCTGGCAGAGACGCGGTCACGGTCAGGGTACCGCCGTCGGGATGCGGCGCCGTGATGCGCCACGCGTGAAGGAGTTGGCGATTTTCAGTCGTGTGGTGTTGCTTCGAGTTATAGACGCGGTCGCCCGCCACAGGCACATTGATGGCGGCAAGGTGGACGCGGATCTGATGCGTCCGGCCGGTGTGGAGCCTCACGAGCAGCAACGAGCGGCCGCCGCCATTGCCGAGCACCTCGTAGCCCGTCTTCGCTTCGCGGCCGCGTTTCGCGATAGCCATGCGAGTGCGGTCGCCGGGGTGGCGCGCGATGGGCGCGTCGATCAACGCCTGCGCTTCCGCCGGTACCCCGTCGCACACGGCGAGGTACCACTTCTCCGTCTCTCGTGCCTCGAACGCGTGGCCCAACCGTGTCAGGGCCTCGGGAGTCTTCACGAGCAGGAGGACTCCCGACGTGTCCTTGTCCAGGCGGTGGACGATCCCAGGGCGTTCTGCGTCGAAGTGCCTCGCCGCCTCGGGATACTGGGCGACGAACCAGCTCGCGACGCTCGGCCCTTCGTCGCCGGGGGCGCCGTGCGTGGCCAGGCCGGCCGGCTTGTCGATCACGACAATCTGCTCGTCTTCGAAGAGCTTCGGCAGTGTGAATGCAGCCACTGGCCGGGCATGAGCGTGCACCGGAATCGTGAGCGTTAGGGTGTCGCCTTCGTCTATTTGCAGCGACTTGCGCACTGGTTCGCCGTTGTGGGTCACGTGGCCGGCGGCGATTAGCCGTTGGATGCGGGCGCGGCTCAGCTCGGGATAGAGCGCCGCCAATACCGCGTCTATGCGCCCGAAGCCGGGTGCTACGCCTTCGCGGAAGTCGATTTCGGGGGCAAGAAAAGCATCGCCCATAAGAGGATCACCACCCCCACGCTGATGGCCGAGTCGGCAACGTTGAACGCGGGCCAATGCGGCACCTTGACGAAATCCACGACCTCGCCCGAGTGCACGCGGTCGATGAGGTTGCCCACGGCGCCGCCGAGCATGAGCGCGAGCGCCAACCGCATGATCGGGTGAGCGAAGCCGGGGTTCAACAGGAAGACGAAGATCGCCGCCATCCCGACGACGCTCGTGATCGCCAGGAGCGGGCCGGCGCCCTGGAAGAGCCCAAACGCGGCGCCATCGTTCGTGACGTGGATGATCCGGATCAAGCCCGAATCGGGGAAGGATTCACCCCGCTGGACGCGGTCACGGATCAGCCACTTTGTGAACTGGTCGGCAGCGATGATGAGTCCCGCGAGGACGAGGAACCAGCCATCGCGCGGCCGCACGTGCAGACGAAAACGGGCCGTCGGGGCGGGTTTCGTCGTTGCCTGGACGTCATCCATCCCGTTCATCTTACGGCCCCGAACCTGAATGGGGCACGACTCTGCCCCACCCCGTTGCGCGGCTCTTTCATTGGGCTTTCCCCGACCGTGAAACGTTCACCTGCTACGATGGTCTGCACAGCCATGAAGCTCTTCAGGAGTCCGTCTATGTCTTCGACCATGACGCGTGAGACACGCCCCGATGGCAAGCTTCGCCTTCCGCCCGGCCAGCACCTGACCACCGGCTGGCCCGTCCTCCACTACGGCAGTATCCCGCGAGTTGACCTCGCGACCTGGAAATTCCACGCGTGGGGGCTTCTCGAAGAGGAGAAGGCGTTCACCTGGGACGAGTTCAACGCGCTCGGCAATACGACCGACGTCAGCGACATCCACTGTGTGACGACGTGGAGCAAGTACGATAACAACTGGGAGGGCGTCCCCTTCCGAGCGCTGTACGACCAGCTGAAGGTGAAGCCGGAAGCGAAGTACGTGATGCTGCACAGCTACGGTGGCTACACGACGAACGTGCCCTTGAAGGACCTGCTACAGGAGGGCGTGCTCTTCGCGCGGAAGCACAACGGCGAGGACCTCGCCAAGGATCACGGTTGGCCGCTGCGCCTCGTCATCCCCCACCTCTACTTCTGGAAGAGCGCGAAGTGGGTCGGCGGCATCCAGTTCCTCGATAGCGACAAGCCCGGCTTCTGGGAAACGTACGGCTACCACATCTACGGCGACCCCTGGCGCGAAGAACGCTACAGCTAACGGACCGCAAGGAGTCGCGGGTAGGGATTCTCTCTGTGGCCGCTGGAGTGGGAACGACTCTCCGGAGTCGCTGTCATTCCCAACAATCCTTCGGATCCCAGCGGCGGCGGTGCGCCGCGGCTACGGGGCTAACCTGAGTCCCAGCTCCGCCAGCTGCTTTGGGTCCACCGGCGTCGGCGCGTTCATGAGCGGGTCGGCGCCTGAGGAGGCTTTGGGGAACGCGATCACGTCGCGGATGTTCTCCGTGCCAAGCAGGATCATCATCAGCCGCTCGATGCCCGCGCCGACGCCCCCCATCGGTGGCGCCCCGAATTCCAGCGCATCGAGGATCACCCCAAAACGGTCCTGCTGCTCTTCCTTTGTGTAGCCCATTAACCCGAACACCAGCTCCTGGTCGGCGCGATTACTGATGCGGATTGAGCCGCCGCCGATCTCGGTCCCGTTCAGCGTAAGGTCATACTGGTAGGAGCCGGCGTTGCCGGGGTCGGAAGTCGCACTCAGCCACTGGCGCTCAGATTCGGGGAAGCCGCAGAAGGGGTTGTGGGTGGCGTCCCAGCGCTCTTCCTCCGGCCGCCACTCGAGCAGCGGGAAGCCCGTCACCCAGGCGAACGAGAGCACATCCGCGTCCTTCAGCCCGAGCCGGTCGCCGAGCGCGTCGCGCACTTCGTGCAGGGACTTCGCGACCACGCCCGGTTGGTCCGCGATGATCACCACGAGGTCACCCTCCTCAGCACCGGTCGTCTGGCGGATGGCCGCGACTTCGTCGCCCGACAGGAACTTCGCGATCGGCGACCGCAGTTCACCGGGCGTGAAGCCGAT
>JAYUAG010000158.1:0-5335 GCA_043741475.1 Thermoflexaceae bacterium
CGCGGTGTGGCGCGGGCGAAGGTCGACGGCGGGAGGTCGCGCGGGTCGTGGTCCTCGACTGGCGCGGGCGAGTCTCCGCCGATGATGATCCGGAACATGCTCGCCTGGCCGTAGACGATCCCCGCGATGTCGAGCCGCCGCAGTTCGGCGTTCATGCCCTGGCGGAGCGCGAATGCCGTGGCCGACGCGGCCGCCTGGTGACGGCCGTCCGCGATCTCGCGCAGGCAGGCGACGCCCGCCGAGGCGGAGAGCGGGTTGGCGTTGAAGGTGCCGGGGTGGCCCACCTTCTCGCGGTTCTTGCCGGGCGCGGGGAAGTTGAGGCGTTCGAGCAGGTCGCGCCGCCCCGCGACGGCGCCGCCGGGAAGCCCGCCGGCCAGGACTTTGGCGAGCGCTGTCAGGTCCGGGATCACGCCTTCGACCTCCTGGACGCCTCCCGGCGCCCAGCGGAAGCCGGTGACGACCTCGTCCATCACCATCACGATGCCCTGTTCCCTGGTGAACTGGCGCAACTCCTGGAGGAAATCTCGCGCCAGCGGCACGGCGCCGCTCGAGGCGCCCGCTGCCTCGACGATCACGGCGGCGATGTCGTCGCGGCCCGCGACCGCCTCGCGCACAGCCGCCATCTCCGGGGCGACGACGACGACGGAGTCGAGCGTGGAGGCCGGGATCCCCGGTGGCGTGGAGCCGCCGTACTTGCTATCGCCGACGACGTAGTCGTGCCAGCCGTGGAAGTGGCGGTCGAACTTCAGGACCGCCGGGCGGCCGGTGGCGGCGCGCGCGAGTCGCAACGCCATCAGCGTGGCCTCCGTGCCGGAACTGGTAAATCGCACCATCTCGGCCGAGGGGACGAGGCGGCAGACCTCTTCCGCCCAGGCGACTTCGAGCTCGTGGCTCGCGCCGTAGTGGGTGCCCTTCGCGAGCTGCGCCATGGCGGCTGCGCTCACCACCGGGTGGTTGTGCCCGAGCAGGAGCGCGCCGTGGCCACAGACGAAGTCGATGAGGTCGTGGCCGTCCACGTCGGTCTTGTGCGCTCCCGCCGCGGAGGCCGCGTAGACCGGAAACGGCCGCACGTAGCGGGCGTCGTGGGTGACGCCGCCGGGAAGGACGCGGCCCGCGCGCGCGGCAAGGGCCGCGGAGCCGGGGTGGAACTCGGTGTAGGTGGATTCGATGGACATGGTCGCATCCTACGGGGCCGCGGGGTGAATCCGGTAGCGACGAGCGCCCGGTGGCCCGCGGAGCCGCCCCGCACGTACAGTAAGCGGCAATGGCGGACGAACAGCGGCATTCGATCCTTGAGATGGGCAACCTGCTCATCGTGCAGGAGCGGGAACGGCTCCTCTCGCGCATCCTCAAGCGATACGGCTACGCCACGCTTGATGGGGTGAAGGCGTTCGAGGCCGGCTGCTCGACGGGGTATCACCTGCGGCTGATGGTGCAATGGGGGGCGCGACCGGAAGACCAGGCGGGCATCGACCTCAGCCCGGACGCGGTCGAATACTGCCGTGCGCACGCGCCCGAGATCCGCGTCCACCTCAGCGGCGCGGACGCGATCCCCGAGCCGGACGAGAGTTTCGACCTCAGTCTCGCGTTCACGCTCTTCAGCAGCGTCCCTGTCGAAGAGACGGCGGCCGCGATCGCGGCCGAACTCTTCCGCGTCACCAAGCCGGGCGGCCTGATCCTTGTCCACGACATGCGCCGGTCGAACCCGCGGAACCGGGCTGTTCACGCGGTACGCGAAGCGGACATCCGGCGTTGGTTCCCCACGTGCCGGCTGAAGATCCACACAACGACGCTCGCGCCGCCGATCGCGCGCAGGGTTGGTGGAAGCCTGCCGTGGCTCTATGGCCCGCTGGCGGCGTTGCCGCCGCTGCGGACGCATGCGATGTACGTCCTTCGTCGCCCCGCCCTGCCGGTCAACTGAGCGAGGGGGCACGGGCTTTCAACGGACGCCGGTTTCAGACCGACAGCCCGAGGCCCGGCTCGGAAGACGACACGTGGCAGAAGCCTTCGCGCCGCGTGATTGTCGCGACGGTGAGCTGCGAGCCCACGCGCGGCAGGTCGGCCATGAAGTTGCTCTCCGCCCAGGCCATGAGGAGCAGATGCCAGACCATGTCGACCGCCATCGGCAGGCTGAAGTGGTTGAAGAGCGGCCGTTGCGCCGACTGTGAAGCGCTGACGATCGCGCCAAGGAGCGTGCTCAACCCCGGCGGCGGGGCGTCGCCCGCCAGACGGTAGGTGGAGACGCCAGCCCAGGGCGGGATGTCCGACATCAAGGGCGGCTGGAGATCCTTCAGGATCGGCGGCACGGCCTGTCCCGCCTTCTCAATTTCGCGGACGGCGTAGGCGCGGAAGTCCTCGAAGCGGCTGTCCGCGCCGTCGAGCAACGCCTGCGCGGCCTTCGTATCGAGGCCCGCGAGGAAGCGGTGGATCGCGGCCGGTTGGCCGCCGGCGTAGTAGCCGAACGTGGTGTCGGCTTCGTGCTGTTGCGAGACCTGGACGGCGTCGTCATCGTCCCACTGAATCGTGAACATCTCGCCGTTGCGGGGGCTGCCGCGAGCGGTCGAGAACCCGCAGACGATGATCTCGAGTTCCGGGCGACGGCCGCCGCCAACCGCGTCGTCGATGAACGTCGCGAGGGCGCGGCCCAGCGTCTTGAGGGCATAAGGCTTCGTCGCGTCCAGCCCTTCGACGTATTCGGCGATCACGTCTTCGACCATGCGGCCATTGCTGAGAGCGACATCGCCGTTGAGCATCGCGCCCGCCTTGAGCGCCCCGAGGGGGAAGAGCTTGCGGTAGCGCGGCATCAGGGCGACGGGCCTCGTGGGGTCCTGCCCGAAGAGCGTGACGAGGCTATCCGCTCCCATCACGATTCCCTGCGGGCACTTGAGGGCAACGTTGATCGTCATCTGCTCTCTCGCTTCCGCTCAGACGGCCGGCATCGTGGGGTTCCGCTGTTCGGAGACGTCCATCATCCGCGTCCTCAGGACCTCGAGGACGCCCTCCTGGGCGGGGAAGATATAAAAGTGGTCGTCGCGGATCGAATCGAGCACGAGTTCGGCGACCTCTTCGGGCGGGATGCCGGCCTTCAGCGAGGCCTCGAATGCTGCTGACCATTGCTGGATTTCGGGCCGAAGCGCGGCGACGTTGGTCCTCCCGCCGAGTTCCTGGGGCCGATTGCGCTCGGCATCGAGAATGTTGGTGTTGATCAGACCGGGGCAAAGGACCGAGGCGGAGAGCTTCGCCCCCATGGCCTTGAACTCCTTGTACATACCCTCGGTGAGGCAGACGACGGCGTGTTTCGAGACGTTGTAGGGGTTGGCGCCCGTGAGCAGCCCGGCCATCGAAGCAGTATTGACGATGTGGCCCTCGTCGCCGTTCGCGAGCATGCGCGGGACGAAGGCGCGGACGCCGTAGAGGACACCCATGAAGTTGACGCCGAAGGTCCACTCCCAGTCGGCGAGCGAACCTTCCCAGGCACGGGAGCGGAGGGTCGCGGCGGAGGCGGCGACACCGGCGTTGTTGCAGAGGATGTGGACGTTGCCGAAGGCGGAGAAAGCGGCATCCGCGAGCCGCTCGATCTCGGCCTCGGCCGAGACGTCTGTGCGCACGGCGAGCGCCTTCGCCCCCTTCGCCTTGAGCGCGGCTTCGGCCATCGCCAGCGGCTCGCTTTCGATGTCGGCGAGGACGACGCTCATGCCCTCTTCGGCGAAACGGTGGGCGAAGGCGAGGCCCATGCCGCTCGCCGCCCCGGTAACGACGGCAACCTTGCCGGCGAAGTCTTTCATTGGGACCTCCTGTTTGTAGGGTCGAGTGTACAGCGGAGCGCGCCGGCGAGCGGCGATGAAGCGCAGCGACGGCGCGCCTGTTCAGAACCGTTAGCGCTCGATGAACTCGGCTGCGACGAAGCCCTGTTCGCCGCTGCCCGGCATCTCGATCGTGTACCAATCGCGGCCGTCGTTGACCCTCTGGGGACCGTCGAGAATCTTCAAGAGGACGCCGTCGGCGAAGCACGCTCTGGCAGGTGCGGCAACAGTGGGCTTCTCGCGGACGTTGAGACAGCTTTCCGTGCCGTGGACGCGGCCGAACTTCCCGGTGGCGGCGGCGAGCGGGTAAGCGTCATGGTCAACGTCGCGTCGAATGCCCTCGATGGTGCGATACTCGCCGGTGCGGAGGTTGAGGAGGGCAGCGTCGCCGACCCCTCCCGAAGGTGGGTAATAGCGATTGACGAGGAGCACGTCGGCGGACACGAAGTCGATCGCGGCGAGGTCGCCAACGCCTGAGATCGAAACGGCCCGCAGATGTGCGCCCGCGGCATTCGCTTCGATGATGAAACGCGGCTCGCCGCCGTCGCCGTAGGCGCTCCAGACATTCGGGAGACGCGTGAGCAGCCCGCCATCACGGGACGCCTGCAGCCCGGAGACGATCGTGGGGCCATAACGCTGGGCGCCCGAGGCATCAAAGAGCGAACCATCCGCGGCCCTCCAGAGATGCGTACCGCCCCTGATAGCGATCGCCTGGGTCCCTGGGGGGCCGCGGAGTTCGCGACCCGAGGGAAGGAGCAGCAGTGTCGAGCCGTCGCGCGATGAGTCGCCGGACTTCGGGTAGAAGGCGACCTCTTCGCCCTCGAATCCGGCGATGAACCCTGCATCGGGCGGCAACACGCCGCGGTTCCGCCAGGTCACACCCCCGTCATCCGAGGTCAGCAGCACGTCTTCCGTCTCGCTGAAACTGATGAGCGAGTGCTCGATGCAATTCCCCTTCACGCAGACGAGGATGGCGATGCGCTGACGGTCCGCGTCGACGGCGAGACCATAGGCTGTACCGGAGACGGGCAGATTGCGGCGAAGGTCCTCAATCACCGTCCGCCCGCCGAGACGGTAGGCTCGCAGCATCGTATCCGGGCGACCCTCACTGCGGACGCGGCCTCCGAAGTAGTAGATCACGAGCCCTTCGGGGAGCGGCGCGGGGGCGGATTGCTTCAGGTTGACCGTCGGGACGCCGGAGACCGGTGGCAGTGGCATGGAGGGCGCGGTAGGGCCGGAGGGCGACGCGGGCGCCGGCGACGCGGCGGTTGACACCGCGGTCACGGACGCCAGCGTTGGCGTGGGCGCCGGCGCTGACTTCCCGCACGCCAAGAGCAGGACGCCCGTCACCGCCAGGGGCAGGATCGCAGACCTCATAATGTTTCTAACGTGCAGACCGCGGCTAATGTTCCCCGAACGTGAAGGAGGAGAACAATGCCGGCCGAACTCAGCGCAAAGGCGCGCGTGACCCACCACTTCGCTGCGTCAGCGGAGCGCGTCTTTGACGCATGGCTCGACCCGGACCTGCTCGG